>CAMOUF010000290.1 GCA_946626395.1 uncultured Clostridia bacterium | reverse complement strand
TAACGCCGAAGCCATCCTGGCGGAGCACCGCATCGAAAAGCTGCCCCTGGTGGACGCGGAAGGCAACCTGCGGGGCCTGATCACCATTAAGGATATCGAAAAAGCCACCAAGTATCCCAACAGTGCCAAGGACGAAAACGGCCGCCTGCTGTGTGCCGCCGCTGTAGGCGTCAGCCATGATGTGATGGAGCGCATCGCCGCGCTGGTGGAAGCCAAGGTGGACGTGATTTCCATTGACACCGCCCACGGCCACAGCATGGGCGTGCTGAAAACCATTGAAAAGATTCGCGTCAAGTATCCCGATATTCAGCTCTTTGCCGGCAACGTGGCCACCGCCTCCGCCACCCATGATCTGATTGCCGCGGGCGTGGACTGTGTGAAGGTGGGCATCGGCCCCGGCTCCATCTGCACCACCCGCGTGGTGGCGGGCATCGGCGTGCCTCAGATCACCGCCGTGGCTGATTGCGCCGAAGAAGCAGATAAATACAATATTCCCGTCATTTCCGACGGCGGCATCAAGTATTCCGGCGATATCGCCAAAGCCATCGCCGCTGGCGCCAAGGCCGTCATGCTGGGCAGCCTGTTTGCGGGCACGGAAGAAGCCCCCGGAGAAATGGAAATCTATCAGGGCCGCTCCTTCAAAACCTACCGCGGCATGGGCTCTCTGGCCGCCATGGCAAACGGCAGTAAGGATCGCTATTTCCAGGAAGACGCCAAGAAGCTGGTGCCCGAGGGCGTGGAAGGCCGCGTGCCTTACAAGGGAGCCCTCAGTGAAACAGTGTTCCAGCTGATGGGCGGTCTCAGGTCCTCCATGGGCTACTGCGGCACCCCCACCATTGACGATCTGAGGCGGGACGGCGAATTCATCCGCATCACCGGCGCGGGCCTGACGGAAAGCCATCCCCATGATATTTACATCACCAAGGAAGCGCCCAACTATTCCCGGATGGATCGGTAACTAAATCTGTCAATCGGCAGGGCTGACGACCCGGCGAACGCCCGATTGATCCACAGCATGAGCCCTGCTGGTTTTTTCCTGTGCCAGCTGAAACGGGCTCATGCTGTTCTTTTTTATCAATCAGATTGGAAATGAGATCATGATGCAGCTTCAGGATTTAAAGGGGCTGGGAAAAGCAAGGCTGGAAACGCTTCAAAAAGCAGGCATCGAAACGCTGGCCGATTTGCTTTTGACCCTGCCCATTCGCTATCAGGATACCTCCACCACAACACCGCTGAGCGAAATCGCCCCCGGAAAAGAAATCTGCGTGTCAGGGTATCCAAAGGACGCGCCGCGGCTGAGCTATTTCCGGGGACTGTCTTCAGTGACCCTTCGGCTGTGCGATGAAACGGGCGGGCTGTCGGTGGTTTGGTACAATCAGCCCTGGCTGCAAACGCAAATCCATAAAGAGGACAGGCTCACCTTATATGGCCGGATCGATCGGGACAAGCAGGGCAGGATCAGAATGATCAGCCCCGTGATCGTAAAGGAAAGGGGCATTTTACCTGTCTATAAAGCGTTGCCCGGCATCCCGGCAAAGACCATGCGGGATTTGATCCGGCAAGGCCTGACCCAGTTGGAGGACTGCTGTCCGGAAACGCTGCCGGAAATCCTCCGGATCAAGTATCACTTGTGCGAGCGCAATTTTGCACTGCGCCAGGCGCATTTCCCTGAAAGCCGGGATCACCTGGCCATTGCCCTGCGCCGCATATCCTTTGAAGGAATGCTGCTGTATCAGGCGGCGGCCGCCTCGGTGCGGGGAGAACGCTCCAAGGGCATTCAGATCGACGTGCCTCAAAACGCCTGCAGTGCTTATTGGGCCTCTTTGCCCTTCCCGCCTACGAATGCCCAAAGCAGGGTGCTGAATGAGATTGCCGGGGATTTACAGGAGACTTACGCCATGGGCCGGATGGTGCAGGGCGACGTGGGCTGCGGGAAAACGGCGCTGGCCTTTGGGGCCATGGCGCTGACAGCCCAGGCGGGATACCAGGCGGCCCTCATGGCCCCCACAGAAATCCTGGCCCGGCAGCATTTGGAAAGCGCTCAAAAAACCTTAGAGCCACTGGGCATCCGTTGCGGATTGCTGGTGGGCGGCATGAAGGCCAAGGAGCGCCGGGAAGCCCTTGAAAAGATTGCCTCTGGGGAATGGCAGGCGGTGATCGGCACCCACGCCCTGATTTCAGAAGGGGTGGAATATCACCGGTTGGGCCTGGTGGTGACGGATGAACAGCATCGTTTCGGCGTCCGCCAGCGGCGGCTGCTCAGCAAAAAAGCCCAGCCTGGGGGAGACGCACCCAATGAATTGGTTTTGTCCGCTACGCCCATTCCGCGCACGTTGGCGCTGGTGCTGTACGGAGATTTGGATTTGTCTATCGTGGATGAATTGCCGCCCGGACGAACGCCCGTCAAAACCAGAATGGTGCCGGAGGAAAAACGGGACGGCCTGTATGATTTCATTCATAAGGAAGCCGCCCAGGGACGGCAGACCTATATCGTTTGCCCCCTGGTGGAGGAAAGCGAACAGATCGACGCCCGGAGCGCTCAGGAAACCTATGTGGAGCTGTGTAATGGGCCCTTCAGCGATCTTCGTTTGGGGCTCACCTACGGCGACCAGGACCCGGGGGAAAAGGCGGAAACCATTCGCCGTTTTTCCGCTGGGGAATTGGATGCCCTCGTTTCCACCACGGTGATCGAGGTGGGGGTCAACGTGCCCTCTGCCACGGTGATGGTCATTGAAAACGCCGACCGCTTCGGCTTAAGCCAGCTGCATCAGCTTCGGGGCCGGGTGGGCCGGGGGGCCAAGGAAAGCTGGTGCTTCCTGATGGCCGCCCCCAACGAGCGGTTAAAGACCCTGTGTGAAACCAACGACGGCTTTAAAATCGCCCAAAAGGATTTGGAGCTGCGGGGGCCCGGGGATTTTCTGGGCACCCGGCAGCATGGGGACACGCTCATTCCCGGGATGGCCCTGGGGGCGGATGTGCAGATGCTGGAGGAAACCAGCCTGTGCCTAAAATGGATTCGCTCCCCGGGCTACGAACAGGAATGGGAGCAGCTCAAGCAAGCCGCACAGGCGGCCTTCGCCAGGGTGCTGGATGATATTGCGATGAATTGAGGGACAGAAAATGCTGAGGGTAACAGGCGGAAATCAGGAAGCACTGCGGCGATATTTGATTGGCATGGCCGCCCAGGGCGGCAGGATGATCGTGGTCGTCCCGGAGCAATATACCCTGCAAACCGAACGGGAATTGATGGATGGGCTGCATTTGCCGGGCTTCTTTGATTTGGAGGTGCTCTCTCCCTCCCGCCTGACGGAGCGGGTGTTCGCCCAGGCCGGGTCGGACGGCCGGGAGCGCATCGACCAGCGGGGGAAGCAGTTTGCGCTGGCTCGGGCGCTGCTGCTGTGCAAAAAAGAACTGAAATATTATGAAAGCGCCGTGGATAAGCAGGGCTTTATCCAGCGCATCGGCAGCCTGATTTCTGAGTGCAAACAGGCGGACGTATCGCCCAAGGATCTGATGGACCATGCCACTTCCCTTCCGGATGGAGCCAGTCGGGATAAAATCGAGGATCTTGCCCGCTTGTATGCCAGCTATAACAAACAGCTGGCTGGGCAGTTCGTGGACGGGGAGGACGTGCAGGAAAGCATGCTGGAAAAGCTCTCCGAAAGCGGCATCATCAGCGGCGCTCGCGTGGCCTTCTATGGCTTTGACGTGCTGACCGGGGAGCTGATTCGGCTGCTTCTTCGGCTGACGGAGCTGAGCCCCCAGGTGGAAGCGCTGCTGATCATGGGGCCGGAGGAAATGTTTTCTCCTGTGTTGGAAAGCGTGGGGCGGCTGGAAAAAGCGGCGCTGGACGCCCATGTTCCGCTGGAGCCTGTCCGGCAGCTTCCTTTGGCTGATCTGGAAAGAAGCCCCGAGCTTGTTCATTTGTCCATGCAGTATATGCGCTCGCCCGGGGTTCCTTATCCGCAGATTCCAGTTGATATCCGGCTGTATGCCGCGCCCAGCCCGTATTTTGAGGCGCATTTTGCCGCCCAGGAAATGGTGCTGCTTCATGAAAAAGGCATGGCCTGGGGCGATATGATAGTGGTGATGGGGGACGCTGGTTTTTCCTCCGTGCTGGCTTACGTGCTGGAAGCCTACAATATCCCGGCGTATATCGCCCGGAAAATGCCCGCCGTTACCCATGGCGCGTCCCGCTTTCTTTTATCCTCCCTGCGGGCAGTGGCAGAAGGCTACAATGCCGATGAAATGATCGCCATGATCAAATCCGGCTATGCCCCCATCACAGAGGAGGACGGCTGGCGGCTGGAAAACTATATTCTGTCATACGGCATCCGGGGGAAGCTGTGGCTGAAACCCTTTGACCGGGGAACCAATCAGGAATGCGCCGAGCTGGAGGACGCCCGGATCTGCCTGATTGAGCCGCTGCATGCCCTGCGGGAAAAAATGAAGGACGCCGAAAACGCCGAGCAAGCCTTGCGCGCGGTATATGATTATTTGCTGGAAACCCAGGTGTTCCAAAAACTGACGGATATCCAGGAAGAATTGATCAGCCGGAACATGCCCTCGGAGGCCATGCAGATTCATCAATTGTGGGAAACGCTCATGCAGATGCTGTCCCAGGCCCACGCCATTCTGGGGGAAACCCGGGTATCGCCCAGGCAATTGGCTGCCTGGCTGGAAGCGGGGCTGGAGGGCTGCGAACTTTCGTCCCTGCCGCCTGCTGCCGACGCGGTCATTTGCGGCCTGATCGGCAATTTGCCCCTGGCCAGGCCCAAAGCTTTGTTTTTAACCAATATGACGGATGGAATGCTGGCTGACAAATCCCCTGTTCTGCTCACCGACCAGGAAAAGGAGGACGTGGAAAAAAAGCTGAAGGTCTACCTTTCCATGGACGAAGACGGGCAGGAAAGCCTGGCCCAGCTGGACGTTTGGAAAGCGCTTTCCGCCCCTGAAAAAAAGCTGTATCTGACCCGCTCTCAGGCTACCCAGGACGGCGCGGCGCTGCGTCCCTTCCCAAGGCTTGCCCATATCCGCGCTATCTTTCCCGGCCTGGTGGAGGAAGGCAGCATCAGCCAGCAGATCGCGGCAGAACTGCCTCTAGCTCCCGGCCCGGTGTTTGACGCCTTGGGCATGAAGCTCAAGGACGGGCCGCTTCAGGGCCCTTGGCTGGAGGCATGGAATTTTTTAAGCCAGGCGCTGGAAACGAAGCGTCAGTCCCAAGCGTTTCTTGAAGCCTTTGAGCCCGAGGGAGACGCGCCTGTGCTGCCCAGAGAAATCGCGCATTCTTTGTTTATGGAACGGGTCATGTCTGTCAGCCGGCTGGAAAACTTCGCCGTATGCCCCTATAAGCATTTCGTGGAGCAGGGCTTGGCCCCAAAGAGCCGGAAGGAATGGAAGCTGACCCCCATTGACGCCGGAAACTTTTATCACAGCGCCTTGGAGGGCTTTACCCGTCTCTTGCCCACCATACCCCAATGGCCGAAAATCGACAGGAAAACCTGCGACGCGGTGGTGGATCAAGCGGCACAGCCGCTGTTTGATCAGCTGCTTTCCGGCGTGATGGGGGAAAGCTCCCGCATGAAGGCCCTGGGGGAAAAATATCGCCGGGTGCTGCAAAGGGTGGCGTGGACATTTACAAAAGGCGCAAGGCAAAGCGCGTTCAGGCCAGAGGCAGCCGAAGTGAAATTCGGCTATCCTGGCGGCATCCCGGCCATTCCGCTCAAGCTCAAAGATGGAAGCACGGTATTTGTTCGCGGAAAGATCGACCGTATCGACCGGTACGCGGGCGACGAGGGCGTTTATCTGCGGGTGGTGGATTATAAATCCGGGTCGGAAAAGCTGAGCCCTGCCAGGATTTTCTGGGGGGCGCAATTGCAATTGCTGCTGTATCTTCAGGCCGCCTTATCCGAGGAGGAGGGCGCGGAGCCGGCAGGCGCGTTTTATATGCGGGTGGCGGATCCGCTGCTTCCGGACGCTGAGGAAACCGAACAGATCGAAGACGCCCTGGCCCGGGTGCTGTGCCTGAAAGGCGTAGCGATCAAGGACGCCGCTATTCTCAAAAAAATGGACGAGGGCACGCCGCCTCTGACCCTGCCCAAGGTGCTGACAGCCAATGAAGAATTTGACAAGCGCGCCATGCTGGCGACCCTGGAGGATATGAAAAAGCTGATCGGCTTTGCGGGGGAAATGGCCAAGCAATGGGCCGAACGCATTTATGCCGGTGAAATCGCTGCGTCCCCTCTTTGTGATCAGAAAAGGAAAGGCGCGTGCGATCTGTGCGATTACGCGCCCATCTGCCGCCGGGACCTTTCCCGGGGCATCGACAATGCCCGGATCATGCAGGAAATGAAGTTTGACGAGCTGCTGGAAAAAATCAATCATCAGTAATTCAGCGCTGTATTTTGGATGAAACGTTGGCAAACGGGCCATCCTATCCCTGTAAATAACCTTTAAAACAGGGAGGATCAAGGATGGCTCGTTTTTATCGTTTGGCGGCTTACCTGATCTGCGTAAGCCTTTTCTGTCTGCCCGTATCCGCATTGGCCGCTCCTTTGGAGGAGGAAACGCCGATCACCTTGACTGCGCCTTCCGCCATTTTGCTGGAGGCGCAGACGGGGGCTGTGATCTTTGAAAAGAATGCGGATGAAGCCCGGCCCGCCGCGTCGGTGACCAAGCTGATGACGCTGCTGATCGTGCTGGAAAAGCTGGACGAGGGCGGCATTTCCCTGGAGGACAAAGTGATCATATCGCCCGCCGCCGCCTCGCAGACGGGGTCCCAAGCTTTTTTAGACGCCCACAGCGCGTATCCGCTGAAGGACTTGCTGAAAGCCACGATCATTGCCAGCGCCAACGATGCCGCCGTTGCGCTGGCGGAATACATCGCTGGAACAGAGGAGAGCTTCGCTTCCTTCATGAACGAACGGGCGAAGGAAATGGATTTGATCAATACACATTATATCAACTGTACCGGTCTTCCCGCAGAGGGGCAATACACCTGCGCCCGGGATGTGGCAGCCATTTCCCGTGAAATCACGAAGCACCCTGTTTATTTCACGTTTTCTTCCACCTGGCTGGATCATTTGACCCATCCCTCCGGCCGGGTCACGGATCTGACCAACACCAATCGCCTGGTAAGGTTCTATCAGGATTGCGACGGCCTGAAAACAGGCTCCACCAATGAAGCGAAATACTGCCTGAGCGCCACCGCCCAGCGAAACGGCATCCGGCTGATTGCGGTGGTGCTGGGCGTGCCCCAGAGCCAGACCCGCTTTGACGAGGCCCGGGCCATGATGGATTATGGCTTTGCCAATTACGCTTTGGTTCCCGTGGGAAGCAAGGGCGATTTGACAGGTAAACAGGTCAAAGTGACCATGGGGGCACGGGACGCAGTGGACGGAGCCTTGGGGTCAGGGCTTTCCCTGCTGCTGCGCAGCGGGCAGCAGAAAAATCTGACAGTGGAAACAAGGCTGCCGGAATCCGTTCCTGCGCCGGTAAAGGCAGGCGATCCGCTGGGCACCGCTGTGGTGCTGCTGTCCGGACAGCCGATTGCCGAATTGCCAGTGGTGGCTGCCCAGGACGTTCGGCTTCCCGGCCTGCTGGAAGGCTTTATGCGGCTCATGGAAAACTGGAAGTAAGACAGGCGTCAACTGTCCTGCCACATGGCTGCAAAATGCTGACGCGCCTGCTTTTCCTGCCGGGAAATGGTGGATTGGGTGGTGTTCATTGCCTGAGCCAAATCCGCTTGACTCCTGCCCGATACAAATCTTTCCCGGATCAGCCAGCTTTCCTTCTGGGGCAGGCGCGCCAGCACATCCAGAATACAATACCGCAGCAGCCAGTTTTCGCCCAATGGATCGGGAAAGGAAGAAAGCAGCGTGCCTGTTTCATCCCTTACTGTTCCCTTTGCCTGTTCCATCAGCAGCGCCAATTCTTCCGGCCTCACGCCCGCGTGAAGGGCGATTTCATGAATGGATGGCATTTGTCCGGTGGTGTTCAGCCGCTCTTCCTGGTAGGCTTTGGCTCTGTTCAGCGCGGCCCGGGAGCGCCATCCCAGCGTGCGGGATACGCTTTTGCGCATTTCTCCCAGGATCACGGGAACGGCATAGGTGGAAAACTGGTTTCCAGTATCCTCCCGGTATTTTCTGATTGCTTTTACCAGGCCGATGCATCCCTGCTGAAAGGCGTCCTCCTGGTCTGGAAAGCGGCGGCTCAGAGCGCCGACCAGGGGCATGTGCTGCCTAACCAGCGCGGATAACGCATCCGGGTCCCCGGCCTGGGCCAGAGAATAAAGGCTCATTCCGCGCCGCGCAGCCGCTTGCGCATCCGGACACAGGTGCCTTCGCCGGGCTTTGATTCTACGTCTACCTGATCCATGAACGTCTGCATGACCGAAAAGCCCATACCGGAACGTTCCTTTTCCGGCTGAGTGGTGAAGAAAGGCTCCATGGCTTTTTTGATATCCGGAATCCCTTTTCCCCTGTCAGTTACGTTTAGCTCCAGCACGCCGTTTTCCCAAAGAAACGCTTCGATTTGAACCATGCCCAATTGGTTTTCATAGCCGTGTACGATGGCGTTTGTCACCGCCTCGCTCACGGCTGTTTTTATATCCGCCAGCATGTCCAGCGTGGGGTTTAATTGCACGGCAAAAGCGCTGACCGCCACGCGGGCAAAGCCCTCGTTTTCCGGAACGCTTAAAAAGCTCAGCTTCATTTGATTGATGATTTCCATGTCCGCTGCCTCCGTCATATGATTTGGATCACCTGCCGCAGCCCCGAAAGCGTGAATACCTTGTCCACCTGCGCGTTCATGTTCCTTACGCAAACGCTTCCGCCCCGGCTGCGCATTTCCCTGTACCGTCCCAGAATAACGCCGATTCCGGAGGAATCCATAAAGGTCATTTCTCCAAAATCCAGAATCAGTGTTTTTACGCCGGGCTGGGCAATCAGCGCGTCCAGCTCCCGACGCACCTGCTGGGCACTGAAATGATCCAACTCTCCTGTAATAAACGCCGTGACGGCGCTTCCCTTCCGTTCATGCCTCATGCTTGTCCCTCCTGACTGCGCATACGAAGCTGTTTATACTGGAAAAAATGTATAGGTTCCTTCGCCGAAAAATGGATGTTTCTGACGAGAATTCAAAAAACGTTCGACAATTTCTGATATTTCAGAAAATCACAGGTTGTAAAAAACAGAAAAATCATGTATACTGTCAAAGAACCCCGAATTTTCCACAGGAGGACAAGAAATGCTCACCGATATTGAAATCGCCCAGTCCACCCCCATGAAGCCCATTTACGAGATCGCCCGGAACGCCGGGATCGATGAAGGCATGCTGGAGCCCTACGGCAAATACAAGGCCAAGCTGGATGCCCGCGCCATTCGGGCCCAGACAAATGCCGACGGCAAGCTGATCCTGGTTACCGCCATCACGCCAACCCCTGCGGGCGAAGGCAAAACCACCACCACCATCGGTCTGGCGGACGGCCTGCGCAAGATCGGCAAAAAGTCCATTGTAGCGCTGCGGGAGCCTTCCCTGGGCCCGGTGTTCGGCATCAAGGGCGGCGCTGCGGGCGGCGGCTATGCTCAGGTGGTGCCCATGGAGGATATCAATCTGCACTTTACCGGCGATTTCCATGCCATCGGCGCGGCCAATAATCTGCTGGCCGCCATGCTGGATAACCATATTCATCAGGGCAATGCTTTGAATATCGACCCCCGCCGCATCGTGTGGCGGCGCTGCGTGGACATGAATGACCGGCAGCTGCGCAATATCGTGGACGGCCTGGGCGGCCGGGTCAACGGCGTGCCCCGGGAAGACGGCTACGACATTACCGTGGCCTCAGAAATCATGGCCGTTCTTTGCCTGGCGGACAGCCTGACCGATTTGAAAGAACGCCTCTCCCGCATGGTGGTGGCGTATACCTATGATGAACAGCCCGTCACCGCGGGACAGTTAAAGGCCGCCGGCGCCATGACCGCACTGCTCAAGGACGCCATCAAGCCCAATCTGGTGCAGACCCTGGAGGGCACCCCTGCCATCGTGCACGGCGGCCCCTTCGCCAATATCGCCCATGGCTGCAATTCCATCATGGCTACCCGCACCGCTTTGAAGCTGGGGGATTATATCGTTACCGAAGCGGGCTTCGGCGCGGACCTGGGCGCGGAAAAGTTCCTGGATATCAAGTGCCGGGTCAACGGCCTGACTCCGGATGCCGTGGTGGTGGTCGCCACGGTGCGGGCCCTCAAAATGCACGGTGGCCTGCCCAAGAACGATTTGAACCACGAGGATCTGGACGCACTGAAAAAGGGCCTGCCCAACCTGCTCCAGCATGTGGAGAATATGACCAAGGTGTACGGCCTGCCCTGCGTGGTGGCCATCAACCGCTTCCCCATGGATACCGAAGCGGAGCTCCAGCTCATCGAGGACGAATGCAAAGCCCTGAACGTGAACGTGGCGCTCAGCGAAGTCTGGGCCAAAGGGGGAGAGGGCGGCGTAAAGCTGGCCCAGGAAGTGGTGCGCCTGTGTGACAGCGAAAATCATTTCCGCTTCAGCTATCCTTTGGACGCCACCATCGAAGAAAAGATTGCCGCCATCGTGAAAAACGTGTATCACGGCGACGGCGTCATGCTGACGCCCAACGCCAAAAAGCAGGCGGCGCAATTGGAAAAGCTGGGCTTTGGCGGCCTGCCTGTCTGCATGGCGAAAACCCAGTATTCTTTCTCCGATGATCCCACGCTGCTGGGTGCGCCCAAGGGCTTTACGGTCACGGTGCGGAATCTGCGGGTATCCGCCGGGGCCGGTTTCATCGTAGCCCTTACCGGCGATATCATGACCATGCCCGGCCTGCCCAAGGCGCCTGCCGCGGAAAAGATCGACGTGGACGCCGAAGGAAAAATTATGGGCCTGTTCTGACCCATTTTTCTGGCAAACCGAACCACAGGCGGAGATGGAAGTATGAACCATCAGATAACAGATGATTTTCTTTCCCGGATTGACAGTCAGTATGCGGTGCGCAACAGCGCTGAACAGAAGCAAGCCTTCCGAGACTGGGCGCTTCAAACAGCGAAGCAGAATGGGTTTGCTCAGATAAAAGTGGAAACAGCCGAAGGGCACGACAACCTGATCTTTGGAAATACGGATACCGCCAAGGTCGTTTTCACCGCGCATTATGATACGCCGAGACGCTCGTTGCTGCCCAACCTGATGCTGGTCACCAACCAGGTTCTGCATTGGACATATCATCTGGGGATCACGCTGGTGATGCTGGCCTTCTCCATAGGAGCGGCGTTTGCGGTGAAAACCATCTTTCATCTGGACTGGGATGATCTGCCATCCCGCCTGCTGGTGCTGGCTGTGTATCTGGGCGTTTACTTCGCCTTGTTTTATCTGGTGCTGCGGGGACCGGCCAACCTGCACAACCGCAATGACAACACCTCCGGCACGGCGGCCGTGATGGAGATGATACGCCGGAATGGGGAGAAGAACGAGGTGGCCTATATCCTTTTTGACGATGAAGAAAAAGGCAAAAAGGGAAGCAAGGCATTCGCCAAGGCAAACCCGGCAGTAAAAGCAAACGTTCTCATCATCAATCTTGACTGTGTAGGCAACGGAGACACGTTCATATTTTGCCCGTCTGGTAAAGCCGAAACCAACCCGCTGTACGAGCAGCTGAAAAGCGCTGTCAGCGAGACGAACCTGAACGCCCGATTTTTCCCCGCTGGGAAAGCCCAAATGAACAGCGACCATAAAAACTTTGATCAGGGAATTGGCGTCTGTGCCTGCAGCTATCAGCATAAGATCGGCTATTACACAGGGCGGATTCATACGTCCAGAGACACAGTGGCGGAGCCTGGGAATATTGAACGGTTAACGGATGCTTTGAGCCGCCTCTTGTAAGCTTAAATACATAATTTGTGCATTTTGCGCCGCTTGGCCGGTTTTCTGCCTGCCAGGCGGTTCTTTTATTCCGCTGTAAGCATACCGAAAAAAATCATGAAAGATTTGGGAAATAAAAGAGGAGTTTTATTCATTCGTGTCGAATAGGAGACTGCGTAATACAAAAAGATAATCAAATAATGTGGAGGACTATGTTCTCGGGGAGGGATGAATAAAGCAACAAGTTCCAAATTCTTTGACTGCAAATTGTGCAAAATCAGCATATAATTGAGCAGAATTTACATAGCATCGCAATCAGCAATTTTTTATAATATTATGTAAATGGTCAATAAATCGCCGAATGATTATGCTTTTGCCGCGTGCCGTCAAAGAGGATGGAGCCAGGTCAAGGCGTACCGTATGTGTTACAGTGTGAAGGAACGACGAAGGAAGGATGTGTTTTATGACTGTAAAGGCATCAAACAAAAAAGCTGGCAAAGGCCGCTCCTGGGTGCAGGATTGGCGGCTGTACACTATGCTGATCCTGCCTGTGGCTTTTTATTTGATCTTCTGCTACAAGCCCATGATCGGTATTATCGTCGCGTTTGAAAAGTATAATCTGTTCAAGGGCATGTGGGGAAGCCCCTGGGTTGGACTGGACAATTTCAGGTTCGTCATGAAAATGTCCGACTTTTCCAATGCGCTGAAAAATACGCTGTGGCTGAATTTTCTCGGCCTGATCTGCGGCTTCCCGGTGCCCATTGTGTTGGCGATTATGCTCAATGAGCTCAAAAGCGTGGGCGTCAAGAAAGTATCCCAAACGCTGTTGTACCTGCCGCACTTCCTGTCCTGGATCATTATCGGCGGTATGGTGCTTCAAATCTTTTCTCCCGAAACCGGTCTGATCAACGCTACTTTGCTTAAATGGGGCTGGATCAGCAAGAGCATTCCTTTCCTGACGGACGGCCCCCATTGGCAGGGAACCTATACGCTGGTGGGCGTGTGGCAGGGTATGGGCTGGGGCACCATCCTGTATCTGTCCGCCATTACCGGCATCAACATGGAGCTGTTTGAAGCGGCCAAGATCGACGGCGCGAATAAGCTGCAGCAGATTTGGCATGTGACGCTGCCCGGCATCCGTTCCACTATCGTGGTGCTTTTGATCCTGAACGTGGGCCAGATGATGAACATTTCCTTCGACCGGCCTCAGATCCTGGGCAATCCCCAGGTGCGTAAATACTGCGATGTGCTTTCCACCTTTGTGTATCGGACAGGTATCACCAATTCGCAGTTTGCCCGCGCCACGGCCATCGGCCTGTTCCAGTCCATCGTTGGCTTGATTCTGATTTCAGGCGCCAACTTCGTTTCCAAGAAGCTCGGCGAAGACGGTATCTGGTGAGGGGGTGCGGGTAAAATGATGAAAGAAGCTGCGAATGCTCCTGTTCTTGAGGAGAAAAAAGTCAAAGTATGGACCGGTCCTCAGATTGCTCTTGCGCTGATTATCCTTTTTATCAGCCTCACCTGCCTGCTTCCCTTCGTGAATGTGGCGGCCACTTCTCTGAGCACCAAATCCGCTATCCTGGGCGGCAAGGTTTCATTCTGGCCCGTGGGCTGGGATGTAACGGCTTATAAAGCCATTTTCTCTGACCCGACCATGATGCGCAGTCTGGGCTTCACCATTGTCATCACGCTGGTATACACGCTTTTCTCCATGGTTTTGACGATCCTGATGGCGTATCCCCTGACGAAGAAGCGCTTAAAGGGCCGCAAATTCTTTAATTTCATGGCGCTGTTTACCATGTATTTTTCCGGCGGCACCATTCCGATTTACCTGAACATCAAGGAACTGGGCCTGCTGGACACACCCTGGTCCCTGATCCTGCCGGGTATGCTGAGCACCTATAATATGATCATTCTCAAGAGCTTCTTTACCGCCCTGCCCGGGGAACTGGAAGAAGCCGCTACCATCGACGGGGCCAATGATTTTCAGATTCTGCTGCAGATTTACCTGCCGCTCTCCATGGCGTCCCTCGCCACACTGACCCTGTTCTACGCGGTAGGCAAATGGAACAGCTTCCAGGATGCTTTGTATTATATCCAGACCAAGGCTTATCAGCCGCTGCAGCTGAAGCTGTACCACCTGATCAAAGGCTCCCAGGCGGTGGACATCGCGGCAATGGAGGGCGGTTCCAGTACAGTGGCAACGGAGATTTCCGAATCCATCCAGCCCGCTTCCATCATCTTTGCCACGCTGCCCATCCTGGTTGTATATCCTTTCGTGCAGCGTTACTTCGTCGCCGGCGTAACCATCGGCGCTGTGAAAGGATGAACCTCGGACTGCCGCCAGTGGCGGCAAAAAGTCCGAGGTGAAATCAGCCGAAACAAGCGAGCTCCGCATGAAGCGGAGTCGCGCCGATTGAGGCTGCGGGAGAACCTCGGACTGCCGCCAGTGGCGGCAAAAAGTCCGAGG
>CAMOUF010000289.1 GCA_946626395.1 uncultured Clostridia bacterium | reverse complement strand
TATGTGCCCAAACACATTTCCGAGTTTTACGGGCTGCCCAATACTCCTCCCCTTTCCAGCTTTGCCCGGATGAAGACCAAACAGGTGGAGTATGAAGTTACCATCTATTTGAGCCAGGCCGTGGAGAGCTTGTCCGCCAACTGGCTGGAGTACAATAACGAGCACTATGAAGACCTGGAGGTTATGGAAGAGGGCGATCATTATATCGCTTATTTGGATACCTTCGGCCACAAGTACCAGGTGGGCGCCCACTGGACGAATGCCTACGCCACGGCGACGCCCCCGGTGGAGCTTGGAATGCAATCCTATAAACCAACGCCTACGCCTAAGCCTGGCGTCACCCCTGCTCCCACTCCTTACACCACCACAGATCGTTTAGATGGGTATCTTTCTGGTTCTTGGACAGATATCAAGTTTACTGATCAGAACACAATAAAAGCTGATATTGATAAAGCCAGAAAGAAAGCGGAAGTAAGAGCGGATGACTTCGACAAGACACATGATAACGTATCTCCTTATTATTACTGCGTAAAAGTAGAAGAGCCCTATTACGCTGTGGTGCGTATCCTGGATAACAATCAGTTCTGCATCGTGTCCCGCTACCGCTATACTGCCAACGCTGATTCGATCCAGGTTCCCGCTGGCTGCAAGCTCTATAAAGTAAACGGTTATGTCACCGCCTGGCATCCCACCTACGCCGCCTCGGACGGCACCTCCAACGGCCGCTATGTGGAAGCCTATTTCACCCAGCAGATCATCAACGGCGAAGACTGGACCGTGGTTTACGGGCGCGACGGCAAAATCCAATGGTTCTCCGTGACCCTGTATGACACCGAATTCTTCGATTACGACCTGGGCACTGCCGTCATCAAGTTCGAGCCCTGCAACACCGGCTGGTATATTCGCGAGGTCCATGAGCAATATGAAGATGGCACCTGGGTCACCGCTTACTACAGCCGCACCGGCAACGGCAAACTGAGCTATTATCGCTGCGACACCTTCCTGGAATAAATCAATCTGGTTTCTCTCCCCTGCTTTTTGCAAGCAGGGGATTTTTTGTCATAAATCTTCTGAAATATGACAATATTATTGAAATATTTTTGAAATATTTCTTAATAAATGCTTGACATTTGTTAAAAAATAGGATATATTTTTTTATGGGCACCCAGAATGCGCAATCAGCATGATGCCTGAAAGGAAAGCGATGCGGCAAACGGAAATTCCGGCCTCCCCTATGCTCCCTTGGGCGGCGGGGAAGGAGCCGCTTCCCGGGCATCACTTTCTGTTGCGAACTATGACCGAGCAGACTGTCCGTACTGCAGGCCGCCTTTCCCCAGGCGGCGAGGCCAGGCTATCCGCAAGCGGCGCATTCGCTATCTTAAGATAAAGGAGAAAAAGCTATGAAGAAAACATTGGCAGTGCTTCTCACATTAGCGCTGGTATGTTCCGCTTCCGCTGCCTTTGCTGCGTCGATTGTGCCAGAGCAGGCCTCCGAAAACACTGATTTTCAAGCCATTGCGGAGCAAATGGGCTTTGCGGAGCTGCACGCTTCCGTGCCGGATCAGTACGACCGCGTTACCGTGACACTCAGCAAACCGGTAGACAGGCTGTGGGCCAACTGGATGGGCGAGGGAGAAACCCCGGAAGAGCTGTTTCCGGACGAAAACAATTCTGTCACCTTCTCCACCAAGGGCCACAAATACCAGGTAGGCGCCCAGGCCCCGGCCAAGCAGACGCTGTTCAAAGAGGAAAGCGGCCCGCGGCACATCATTTCCTTCGGCGCTCTGGAGAGCCAGATCAACTGGCGCACCATCCAGGCCCAGGAAGACCGGCTCCACGGCGACTGCGTGGAGGTGGTTGAGCCCAAGTGGATCGTGTACCGGGTGGTGGACGGCGTGGTCATGGACGAGTACGACGACAAGCTGGTATCCGGCGATATCAAGGTGCCTGACGGCTGCAAGCTGACGAAGGTGCTGGGCTATACCGTGGCCTGGCATTACTCCTCCTATGGCTCCGACGGCTCTCCCAACCTGGCGTATATTACCCTGCAGGGGGATTATGTGGTGGTATACGCCCGCAACGGGAAGATCCAGTACGTTGGCAAATATGAGCATGGCTCCACCATCTTCGGCGTCTATCCGGACGCCCCCACGGAGGAGCCCGAAACTGTGGAGCCCCCGGCTGAAGTGCTTTCCGCGGTGTATGTGCCGCAAAGCGTGAAGGACTACGTGGATCTGCCGGAAATGCCGCCGGTTTACACATTCGCGGGCCTCACGGCCATTACCTCCCCCGACGGCAAAACCGTCACCGTTCACCTGGACAAGCCGGTGGACCGCATCTGGGCCAACTGGATGGGCAAGGAGGAAGGGCCTGAGGAACTGTTCCCCGATGAGAACCTCACCTGTACTTACTCCACCGTGGGCCACAAATACCAGGTGGGCTCCGCGTGGGTGAACGATTACATCGAAATGGAGCGCGGCCCCCGGCACGAAATCGTGTGGCAGGCCTATCCCTCCCGGGTCAACTGGGCCACCGCCAAAGCCATGGAGGACCGCCATGAGGGCGACTGCGTGAAGGTGGTGCTGCCTCACTGGGAATTGATCAAGATCAGCAACAACACCAAGTGTTTTGAAATCGACGACGATGTAAACTGCACGGACATCGAAGTGCCGGACGGCTATAAGCTGGTGAAGAAGGAAGGCTACGCCGTGGCCTGGTATCCCGTGGGCCTGAGCTCCGATGGCTCCCCCAACCTGGCCTATATCACCGAGCAGAACGGCTACACCGTGATCTATGCCCGCAGCGGTAAAATCGTCAGCGTGACCAAGACCGTGGCCGACAGCAACTTCTTCGGCAACGGCGTCGGCGTGGGCACCGTGCGGTATGAGCGCAGCGTGTTTGACCGCTGGTATACCAGCGAAGTCACCGAGGTCTATGAGGACAACAGCTTCGTTACCGCCACCTACAGCAAATATGGCAACGGCAAGCTGACCGACTGCCAGGTTTCCGATTTCTGATCACGCGAAACAAGAACGCCCCTTGCCTGGGTAACCGGGGAAGGGGCGTTGCTTATTTTTGTTACGATTTGAAGTAAAAAGCATAGTAACTGTTCAGTTATGGAAAGAAAAACAGAAAAGCGCTATCAAGTTCTAAGTTCAAAGTTCTAAGCAGAATCGTCTTGAAATATCTGCACGCCCAGGGCAATCGCTTACGAAATCAGCACACTGTAAATCCACAGAAAAAGGTAGGGGCGGATATCATCCGCCCGATTAAGATCATCGTTTCATGTACTTGCTTATCCAGCATTCGTAATGCCAGCTTTTTCGGGCGGATAATATCCGCCCCTACACAATGTAGTTTTGCTTCTTGTTTTCGTAATTATTACTTCATAAAAAAGCAATAAGCGATTGCCCTGTCTGCACGCCCTATTGCGCTTGAGAAATTCCAGCGTAGAACTTGGAACTTACAGCTTAGAACTCGGGTTTGATCCAAGCCGCAAAGGAGCCATAACTGAATAGAGACAAAGCATATTTCCCCCAGGGAAAGCATACATTAAAAACGGGCGAAAAAAAGCCGCGCTCCTCGCGTGGCTTTTTTGAAGAAATCAGGCTTCTTTCTTCAGCTGCTCCAGGCAGTTCTTGCAAATCAGCTTATCCTTGTAGCGAATCACATCTCTCGCGTCATTGCAGAAAATGCACGCGGGATGATACTTCTTCAAAATGATTTTATCATCTTCTACAAAGATTTCCAGCGTATCCCGAAGGCCGATGTCCATGGTACGGCGCAGCTCAATGGGAATCACGATGCGTCCCAGGTCATCCAGCTTACGAACAACACCAGTTGATTTCATGTTTGTCCCCTCCCCGAAAAAAGTAGTTATTCCTTACGCCAAATTATATTCTACATGAATCTGGAGATACTGTCAAGAAAAAATAACATAATTTTGTATTTACTGGAATAAAACGACAAATCGCTGCAATATGATCGATAAAAAAAGACATTCTATTTTATGGAATTGCAAGGAGAATTGAAAACGCCGAAGGGAGGACGCAATGATGCCGCAAGCGGTATTTGGGCTGCTGCTGGGCTCCGCCATGCTGTACGGGTGCGCCGCCGGAACAGGCGGCGAAACCTTTGCCGCGGCGCTGAAAGGGGCGGAGGAAGCGGTGGAAACCGCGCTGCTGCTGGCCGGAACCTATGGCTTTTTCTGCGGGCTCATGTCCCTGCTGCAAAAAGCGGGGGCGGCGGAGGCGCTGGCCCGGCTGTTTTCCCCGGCGCTGGGGCGGCTGTTCGGAAAGGGACTGCCCCCGCAGGCTTTGGAGCCGGTGGCCATGAACCTGACGGCGAACCTGCTGGGCATGGGCAGCGCCGCCACGCCCATGGGCCTGCGGGCGGCGGAGCGTATGGGCGGAGAAAGGGCAAGCGACGCCCTGTGCCTGTTTCTGGTGCTGAACGCTTCCTCGGTGCAGGTGCTGCCCGCCACGGTGATCGGCCTGCGGGCGGCGGCAGGCTCCGCCGACCCGGCGCGGGGCGCCCTGCCGGCTTTGGGGGCCACGGTGATTTCCACCACAGTGGGCGTCCTGTCCTGCAAGCTGATGGAAAAATGGACATGAGCCTGCTGCTGCCTTTGTTTGTGCTCCTTTGCCTGGGGATCGGGGCATGGCGGCGGGTGCCGCTGTACGATGCCTTTGCGGAAGGCGCCCGGGAGGGAATCGACACCGCCCGGCGGGTGCTGCCTGCCCTGCTGACCATGCTGTGCGCCATCCGGGCGTTTTCCGCCTGCGGGCTCATGGAAAAGCTGGCGGGGCTGCTGTCGCCCCTGACAGCCTGGGCGGGCCTGCCCCGGGAAACCCTGCCGCTGATGCTGCTCAAGCCCCTTTCCGGGTCCGCGTCCCTGGCCATGCTGCGGGATATTCTGGCTGCCTGCGGCCCGGACAGCCGGGCGGGGCTCGCCGCCTGCGTGCTGTACGCGAGCAGCGAAACCGTGTTCTATACCTGCGGATTGTACCTTGCCGCCGCAGGGGTCAAAAAATCCCGCCACACGGTTCCCTGTGCCTTGCTGGCCTGGCTGGCGGGGAGCCTCGCGGCGGGATGGATCACACGGGTCTTTTAAAGGATGCAAAGTAGGCAACAGGCAATAGGCAATAGGCAATAGGCATTAGGCATTAGGCAATAGGCAATAGATGATAGAGTGCAGAGTACAGAGTTCAGAGTGCAGAGAATACAGACGGATAAAAGAAACGCATCCAGACTTGGAAC
>CAMOUF010000288.1 GCA_946626395.1 uncultured Clostridia bacterium | reverse complement strand
CAGGGCCAGGATGCGTTTCCAGACAGGGGGGTTTTTCATTCAGGCAATCCTCTTTTCTTTCGTCTTACTTCGTTCATTATATGCCGGATCGGTTGAAAAAGCAACCGGCAGCGTCCTCTTATAAAAATCGGCAAATCCAGGATCGTTTCCCGGATTTGCCGACAGCGGTGATTTTCCCTGAAAAAACAGGGCAAAAACCAGCGAAAAAACTCAGGGCTCGATGCGGTTCGGGCCGCGGAAGAGGAATTCGACCTCCTTGATGGACAGGCCCAGCAGCAGCATGGTCAGCCGGTCCACGCCCAGGCCGAAGCCGCCGTGGGGCGGGCAGCCGAAGCGGAAGAAGTCCATATAGAATTTCACGTCCTCGCCCAGGCCCTTTTCGTCGGCTTGCTTGCGGAGCTGCTCATAGCGGTGTTCGCGCTGGGCGCCGGTGGTGATTTCCGTGCCGCGCCAGATCAGGTCGTAGCCCAGGGGCATGCCGTGCTCGTCCCGCATGTGATAGAAGGCGCGCTTTTCGGGGCCGTAGTCGGTGACGAACAGGAACTCATGGCCGAACTTGTCCATGCTCAGCTTGGCGCACAGGTGCTCCGCGTCGGTGGTCAGGTCGTTCTTTTCGCTGTCGTCCACCTTGTAGCCGTAGCGTTCTTCCAATTCCTTGTACACGTCCTGGAGCTTCATTTCCGGGAAGGGCAGGGTGGGCACGATGGTGTCCAGGCCGTAGAGCTCCTTGATCTGGTCGCCGTACTTTTCCTGCACCCGCTTTAAAGCGTATTGCAGCAGCTCGGCTTCAAAGGCCATCACGTCCCGGAAGGAGGTGATGTAGCTCATTTCCACGTCAAAGCCGGTGAACTCGGTGGCGTGCTTGTTGGTGAAGCTCTTTTCCGCGCGGAACACGGGGCCCACCTCGAAGATACGGTCAAAGCCCGCGGCCATGGCCATCTGCTTGTAGAACTGGGGGCTCTGGGAAAGATAGGCTTTCCGGTCAAAGTATTTGAGCTCGAACACGTCAGAGCCGGATTCGCTGGCCGCGGCGATCAGCTTGGGAGTGTGGATTTCCATGAAGTTCTTGTTCAGGCAATATTCCCGCATGGCCCCCACCAGTTCGGTCTGGGCCTTGAAGATCAGGGTGTTCTTGTCGGAGCGCAGGTCGATCCAGCGGTAGTCCATCCGGCTGTCGATGGCGGCGTCCTTGGTCAGCGGCAGGGGCTCGGCGATGGACAGGATTTCCATTTCCTCCGGCAGCATTTCCTTGCCGCCCATCTTCACATAGCTGTTTTCCACCACGGGGCCCACGCAGGTGACCACGGATTCAACGGTCAATTGGTCCACGATCGCCGCCAGGTCGGGGTGCTTTTCCTTTTCAATGGTCACCTGCAGGCGGCCAGAGTGATCCCGGATCACCAGGAAGGCCATGGTGCGCTTATTGCGCAGGTTCTCCACGAAGCCCTGAATCTTGTTGGTTTCGCCGCAGACCACGTTGGAAATGAGGGTACGGTCCATTTTGAATACAACTCCTTTTTCTGTATGTTTGATTGCTTTTTGTCAGTTGTTCAGCCAGTCCAGGCTGTTGGGATAGGTATAATGAAGATCGTTCTCTTTGTATTGCGCCGCAAAATCCGGAATCGTCATACTCATCAAGTTGGAACAAGCGGAAAACGCATATCCTCCTTTTTGAGCAATAATGGAATAAAGCAGCATTGCAGCAATGCATGCAGAAGTATTACTTTTTTTCGATCGTCCTGCAAAATGCCGTGCTGACCAAGGCGAAGGTCAGGTAGGTAATCAACGCGCTCCAGCAGGTGTCGGTCAGGAAATGATTGGTCATGTGGATGCGGTTGTACATGTAGGCCAGCACATACACGCAGGCGATCCCAAAGGCGATCCAATTCTTTTTCGCGCTGCTGTTTTTCAGCGCGCCGGTCAGCATGGGCAGGCTGAAAATCATGGTGGCCATGGACATGTGCCCGCTGGGCCAGGATTTGAAGCTGTCGTTATTGCCCGCCAGATAGGGGATCATCTGCCACCAATTGCGGAAAGCGCTCCGGGGGTCCTCCAGAGTGATGAGATACTTGTAGCGCGGACGGGAAGCCACCTGTTTGAGCCATTGATTCAGGCAGTCCCCCGCGAACCCGGCTACCAAAATCGCCGCGCCCACGGCGATCAGCCTGTCAGGGTCAGCGTCATCCGCCAGATGGACCACCATAGGGGGCACCCAGCTGTAAATGACGGCCCAGAAGAGCCAGCTCGCTGCCGAAATCAGGGCGGAGGATTCGCCCGGCACATAGCCGAACAGGTCACGCACCTTGGAGCCGAAATAGCTGTTGGAGTAATACACCGCCATGAACCAGCCCACCACCAGCAGCACCCGGGCCAGGAAGCGGAACGATTCGCCCTTCTTTTTCAGCCCCACATACAGCAGCGCCCCGCCTGCGGGATACAGGCAGTAAGCCAGCACGAAAGCGTAATTGGCAAAAAGCGTGCCCAGGCTGGTCACGTTGCCCAGGGCTTGGCTGATCTGGAAATCGCAGAAAGAACCGATGACGATGCCCAGCGTCAGCGCGGAAACCACGCCGATGAAGCCGACAACAGGGACCCCAAGAATCGTGCGCTTGTTCACTGCGAAGCGCCTCCTTTTGAACGCCATTTATTGATTTGTTTCGGCAATAACCGCATCAGCGGCGATACCGGCGATCCTGTTTGCCGCGGTATCGATTGGCAGTTCTTCTTCTTCCTTCGTTTTCATATTGCGCAGTTTGATCACGCCGCGCTCATATTCCTCGCCGCCCACGAGAACGACATATTTTGCCCCGATCTTATCGGCAAACTTGAACTGGGCTTTGAGAGAACGGCCTGCCAGATCGGAATCGGCCTTGACCCCCAAATCCCGCAGGGACTGGGCGAAGGTGAAGGCGGGGATTTTCATTTCCGCGCCCAGGTTCGCCACGTACACGTCGGTGGTGGAGGGCATGGGGGGCAGGAGGTTTTGGTTTTTCAGCTCCATGATGATCCGCTCCGCGCCGATGCCGAAGCCTGCCGCCGGGGTGGCGGGGCCGCCCAGCTGCTCCACCAGCCCGTCGTACCGGCCGCCGCCGCACAGGGCCAGGCCCTCCCGGCCTGCCTGCATGATGATTTCAAACACGGTCTTGGTGTAGTAATCCAGGCCGCGCACGATGTGGGGGTCGATGGAGAAAGGAATGTTCCGGGCGGAAAGCAGCTCCTGCAAAGAGGCAAAGTGCTCCCTGCATTCGTCGCACAGGCAGTCCAGGATCACCGGGGCGTCCTTCACGATGGCCTTGCATTTTTCTTCCTTGCAGTCCAGGATGCGCAGGGGGTTCTTTTCAAACCGGGCCTGGCAGGTTTCGCACATTTCGTGGATGCGGTCCCCCAGGTATTCCTTGAGGGCCGCGTGATACTTGGGCCGGCAGTTGGGGCAGCCGATGGAATTGATGTGCACCGACAGGTTCTTCAGCCCCAGCCCCTGCAGGAACCCGAACAGCGTGGAAATCAATTCCGCTTCCACGGTGGGCTCTTTGCCGCCGAAGCATTCCATGCCGAACTGGTGATGCTCCCGCAGCCGTCCGCTCTGGGGGTTCTCATAGCGGAAAATGGGCGCGTTGAGATAATACACCTTGCAGGGCAGGGTGTCGGCGTACATATGGTTTTCAATAAAGGAGCGCACGGCCCCGGCGGTGCCCTCGGGCTTCAAGGTGATGGAGCGGGCGGCCTTGTCCTTGAAGGTATACATTTCCTTCTGCACAATGTCCGTGGTGTCGCCCACGCCCCGCAGAAACAGTTCGGTATGCTCGAAAACAGGGGTGCGGATTTCCCGGTAGCCCGCCTTGGCTGCCGCTTCCCGCTCTTTCTGTTCGATCCATTGCCAGAGATACGCGTCCTGGGGGAGCATATCCCGTGTGCCCTTGGGCGCTTGTGTCAGCATTGATTTTCCCTCCTCAAAAAAATACGCCCATGCCATGCGCATGGGACGAAGAAATGCTTCGCGGTGCCACCCAGCTTGCGTTTTCACGCCGCTTTTTCCCTTCTAACGCAGGGCCGCGCCCGGAGAACCGGGAGGCTCGGGGGTGTCGCTTCCGTTCCTCCGGGGCGCGTTTTCCAGCCGCGAACGCGCTCTCTTTGCCCGGATGCATGAGCGGAATCTGTCCCGTCATTGCCCAGATGCCTGTATTATAAAAGGAAAAACCGTTTCTGTCAACAAATTTCCTTGACAGGCTTATATTTTCCGGGCTGCTCAGTTCTCCCAGGTCTTTCCTTTGTGAAAGAAGGAAGGGAAGGGCTGCTCCGGGTTCTCTCTGCGGATGGACTGGAAGCCGCTGTCCTCCGCCTGGTCGGAGGCGTCCTCGGCGGCGTACTGGCGCAGGAAAAACGCCTGCTCCCCGGGGGTTTTTTTCTTGAGCCGCAATATAGCTTCCCGGGACAGGGCCTGACCGTCCCCCTGGCAGGCGTAGCACCGGTACAGGCATTCCGGGCACACGCAGCAGTTATCCCGCTCGGAATGCACCATATAGCTTTCCGTTTCACATTTGGGGCATCCGCACCGCATGGGCATCATCTCCTGTTCCTGATTGGGTTCAGCCATAGTGTAGCCCTTTTCCGGGCAGGATGCAAGAGGCTGTTGTATTTTTCTTGGTTCAATAAAAACATTTTGCGCGGAATGCTAATCGATTCCTGCTAATTTACTCCGAAATAGGATGAAGCAGAAAGAACGTATTGACCGATTCCTTTTATTGCTTTCTCGGAAGGGGGAGTGGGGAAAACCGCTCTTTGAAGCCAGACAGCCCAAAGGGACGCCTGGCGCACTTTCAGTCAATCATTATGGTGGAAGGAGCATGGGCAAGCACAGCGCAGGCCATGCGTAGTAACTCCAAAGAGCGGTTTCCCATACATACTCTTTTTCGTTTTACGGCTGTCCCTCTGTTTCAAGCGTTGCCGAACATTGACAGAAAAAACAAAGTACGGTATAATCTTTCCGATTTATATTGACGCTGTAAGGAGGAAGGAACATGCTGTTTTCAAGCCTTTCTTTCCTGCTTTATTTTTTGCCTCCGGTGCTGCTGATCCATTATTTCCTGCCGAAAAAGGCCCAGAATATTTTCCTGTTTTTTGCCAGCCTTCTGTTTTACGCCTGGGGCGACGCCAAATATGTGCCCCTGTTCTTCGCGCTCCTGGCGGTGGACTGGCTGTGCGGCATGGGCATTGAAAAAACAGAAAAGCCCTGGGGGAGAAAAGCGCTGTTGATTGTAGGCGTGGTGGCCAATATGGGGGCCCTGGCGCTGTACAAATACATGGGTTTCTTTTCGGGGCTGCTGGGCAATTCCCAAGCCCTTTCCTGGCTCATCGTGGACCGGTTGCCCCTGGGCATCAGCTTCTTTACCTTCCAGGCCACGGGCTACCTGGTGGATGTGTACCGGAAGCAGACGAAAAGCGAAAGAAACCTGTTCGCCTTCGGCACCTTTATCTTTATGTTTCCCCAGCTGATCGCCGGGCCTATCGTGCGCTACAGCGATTTATCCAAAGCCCTCCATGAAAAGCGCCGCCCTGGCGCCCGGGCCCTGGAAACGGGCATGGCGCTGTTTGTGGGCGGGCTTTCGGCCAAGGTGCTTTTGGCCAATCCATTGGGGGCATTGGCCCAGGAAATGAAGCCCCTCATGCAGGGAGACACCCTGGCCGCCTGGCTGTACATGCTTTCCTATTCCTTCCAGATTTACTTTGACTTCATGGGCTATTCGGTGATGGCCGTGGGCATGGGCCGGATGCTGGGCTTTACCTTCCCCCGGAATTTCAATCACCCCTACGCCGCCTCCTCCGTTACGGATTTCTGGCGGCGGTGGCATATGACCCTGAGCGGCTGGTTCCGGGATTATGTGTATATTCCCCTGGGCGGCAGCCGGAAGGGCACGGCCCGCACCGTTCTGAACCTGTTCATCGTCTGGTCCCTGACCGGATTCTGGCATGGGGCGGACTGGAACTTCATTCTCTGGGGCGTGTGGTACTTTGCGATGCTGATGGCGGACAAGTATCTATTTCCCCGGGTGAAAGGAGAAAAACTCCTGCGCAGGGCGTGGGGGTATCTGAGCATCGGCATCGGCTGGATCATTTTCAGCTGTAATATCGGGGAAATCCTGCCCGCCCTTTCCAGCCTGGTGTCCTTCCGGTTCCAGGCCCAAACCCTTTTCTGGCTGCGGGAATACGCCCTGGTGATGCTGGCCGCCGCGGCCTGCTGCGTGCCCTGGATCATTGAAAAAGGAAAAGCAATGCTTTTGCGCCACGGGGCGCTGCGCTTTATTACCGTGATGGGGGCGCTTTTGCTGTGCCTGGCGGCGCTGGCCAAGAGCACGTATAATCCCTTTCTGTATTTTCATTTTTAGGATAGGAGGCGTTTATGATCAAAAAAGCGCCTTTGTTCTGGGGCGTGCTGGGGGTGCTTTTGCTGCTGCTGGCGGGACAAGGCTTTTTTCATGGCCGCCAGTTCAGCGAAATGGAAAACCGGGTGCTGTCCGGCCCGCCGGACATTTCCCTTTCCGCTGTCACCAGCGACCGCTGGGGGGACCGGTTCGAGTCCTTCGCGGCGGATCAATTGCCCTTCCGGGATGGGTTCGTATCCCTGTATACTGCTCTGGAAGCAGCGGAGGGCCATCGGCTGGTGGGCGGCGTGGTGCTGGGGAAAGACGGGCGGATGTTTGACCGCACGGACGCCTATTCCAAATCCAACGTGCTGCTGAACGCCAAAGCCCTGGAAACCATCAGCCGGGATGCGGGCGTGCCCGTGTATCTGCTGGCGGTGCCCACTGCCGCGGCGGTGTATCCGGAAGCTGTGCCCGCCCTCTCCCCTGTGGCGGACGATGAAGCGCTGCTGAACGCGGCGGCGGAGAATACCCGCCTGGTTCCGCTGCTGGATGCTTTGCGGGAAGCCAAGGGGGACGCGCCCCTGTTTTATCTGACCGACCACCACTGGACGCTGGACGGCGCGTATGTGGGCTATCAGGCCGCCTGCGAAGCCTTGGGCCTTATGCCCCTGCCTTTGGAAAACACAGAAGGGCCCCTGCCTTTTTACGGCAGCTTCTATTCCCGCTGCCCTCTGCTGTGGCAGAAAGCAGACGATTTTTCCTGGATGCTTCCCGAGGGCGTTCGTCTGATCGCAGAGGAGGAAGAAAAGGAAGGGCTGGTGGACCGGGAAGGGCTCAAGCTCCGGGACCGCTATGCCGCCCTGCTCTACGGCAACCACGGCACAATGGAAATGATCAATGACGCCGTGGCCGAGGGCACGCTCTTTGTGATCAAGGATTCCTACGCCAATATCCTTTTGCCCCTGCTGGCCCGGCATTATCATCGCGTCGTGGCCATTGATCCCCGGTATTTTTCCGGCAGCGCCGCCGAGGCGGTCATCAACTGTAAAGGAGAAGCGATTCTATGCATCAGCGGCATTTCCTCTCTGGCCTCCAGCCGCGCGCTTGCGCTGCTGGACTGATTTTCCTGCTGCTTTTTTCCATGGTCTTTCCTGCTTTGGGGGAAACCCAGGCAGCCAGCAGTGGTTTGGTTCCGCCCCCGGACCCCGTGGAGCATGAGCCCGTGGGGGACGATTATTTTGAGGACGCGGTGTTTCTGGGCGATTCCATGATGGAAAACATTGAAATGCTGGATTTGTTCCCCACCGCGAACTTCGTGACCCTCATCGGCATGAGCCCCATTTCCGCCGACAAGAAGCTGTTTCATCTGCCGGGGGATGACCGGTTCGTGACCGCCTATGACGTGATCAGCCAATATCCCCATCAGAAAATATTCATCCTCCTGGGCGGCAATGCTCTGGACCATAAGCCCTCCGACGGCACCCTGCAGGATTACCGCAAGATGATGGAGCGCATGATCCAGGAATACCCGGACAGCTATTTCTTTGTGCTGTGCCCGCCCTCCATGACCCGGACGAAAATGGCCCAGGCCAGCATTTCCCCCAAGCGGTATCAGAATTTCCGGGAAGGGCTAAAGCAGCTGGCGGAGGAAATGCACCTGTATTTTATCGACCTGTACGCCCTCTTCGTGGGGGAGGACGGCTTCCTGCTGACGGAGCATGCCGCTTTTGACGGCTTCCACCTGAAAGCCGAAAGCTCCAAAATCCTGGAGGATTATATCCGCAGGCACACGGTGGAAGTAGAGTAGTTTCCTTCAGCTTCTATTCCCTTACAGAAAGGACAATGTTTATGAAAAAATGTATCGTCCTGCTGCTGGCGCTTTTCCTTTTGACCGGGTGCGCGGCTCAGGAAAAGACCGCGGCCCTCACCGCCTCCTGCCAGGAGATCGCGGAAAAGGTGATGGCCGCCGCCGGCTTTCAGGAATTGACCGCCATCAATGAAAAGTATCTGGAAAAGCATTTCCTCATCCGGGCCGATGACCTGGAGGACTGGGCCTTGTACCGGGACGCCACCCGGGCTACGCCGGAAATGGTCCTGATCGCCAAGGTCAAATCAGACGCGGATCAGGCCGCTGTCAAAAAAGCGCTGAACGCTTATAACAGCGAGCAGCTGACCCTGTATCGGGATTATCAGCCCGACCAGGCGGCCAAGCTGGAGCGGGCGAAAGCCCTGCAAAACGGCGCTTATCTGGCCCTGATCGTATCTCCTGACGCCGATAAAACCACCGCCGCCCTGGGACAGGGGTGGAGGGAGTGAAGAGCGAGGAGCTAGGAGTTAATAGTTTTTAAGAGCGGACGGTCTCCGCTCTTTTTTCTTTGCTTTTTTCGAAATGATGGAGCTATTGTATGCATATTCCTTCCCAACTGCGCGCATACTGTATAAGGAAATAACCGGCAAACGGAGGGAAGACCATGGAACAGACCTTGCGGCTGGCTCACAGCGGCTGGAGCCAGGAGGAAACGGAGCTGCTGCTCAGGGAAATCCAGGCAGCGGCGGACAGCGGAGAGCCGCTGCGCAGTGTGTTTGAAAAAACGGGGGAGGCCCTGGGCCGAAAGCCCAACAGCGTCAGGAACTATTATTATATGCAGCTGCGGGAGCAGACCATCGGGCAGTGCCGCCGGGCCGCGCCTTTTGAAACCTTTTCCGATACAGAAATCCATGATCTGCTGCGGTATGTGCTCTCCGCCAAAGGGCGTGGGCGGTCCGTGCGGGCGGCGGTGCAGGAAATGGCGGGGGGCGATAAAACCCTCACTCTCCGCTACCAGAACAAATACCGGGCGCTGCTGAAAAAACGGCCCGACCTGATTGGGCAAATTTGCGAAGAACTCAAGGCGGCGGGGGAGCCCGCGCCCGACATGCGGGTGACCATCGCGCCCATCGTTCCCGCTTCGGAAGAAGCGCCCTCAGCGCTGGCCGACGACCCGGACGCCCAGGCCATTCTGGCCGCGCTGTCCAGCCTGCTGAAAAGAGTATCCCACCAGGATTCTTCGGCGGGGGACCGGCTGAAGGTGCAGCGGGATCTGCTGATGCTGCAAATGGAGGATTTGCAGTCTGAGGTCAAAAGCATGGTGGGCGTGTGCAAGGATTTCCTGGGCTGTCCCACAGAGGAGAGATCAGCGCGCCTGCCGGACTTCTGCGACGCCATGGCCTCCCGCATCGCCCGGCTGGAAACGGTGTCCGGATGAAAGAGGAAAGACCGGCAGCATCCTTTTAACAGAATGCTGCCGGTCTTTTTAACATATCCTGGCTGTTACGAAAGTTCAAACATGCCGGTATAGAGCTGGTAATACTTGCCCTGCTGGGCCAGGAGCTGTTCATGGTTG
Organism: uncultured Clostridia bacterium; assembly: GCA_946626395.1. GTDB lineage: Bacteria > Bacillota > Clostridia > Christensenellales > Aristaeellaceae > RUG563. Next base: position 27,029 of record CAMOUF010000288.1, on the reverse strand, counting down.
CCGCGTTCGATGATCACGCCGTTTTCCAGCACCATGATGGCCTGGGAATTGCGCACGGTGGACAGCCGGTGGGCGATCACGAACACAGTGCGGCCCTTCATCAGTTCATCCATGCCCTTTTCGATCAGGGCTTCGGTGCGGGTGTCGATGGAGGAGGTGGCTTCGTCCAGGATCAGCACGGGCGGGTCGGCCACGGCGGCCCGGGCGATGGCCAGCAGCTGCCGCTGGCCCTGGCTCAGGTTGGCCCCGTCGCCGGTGAGCATGGTGTCATAGCCGTCGGGCAGATGGGAAATGAAGAAGTCGGCGTTGGCGATCTTCGCGGCCTTCACGATGTCTTCATCCGTGGCGTCCAGACGGCCGTAGCGGATGTTTTCCTTCACGGTGCCGGTGAACAGGTGGGTGTCCTGGAGCACCATGCCCAGGGAACGGCGCAGATCGTCTTTCTTGATCTTTTCGATGTTGATGCCGTCGTAGCGGATCTTGCCCCCCTGAATGTCATAGAAGCGGTTGATCAGGTTGGTAATGGTGGTTTTGCCTGCGCCGGTGGAGCCCACGAAGGCGATCTTTTCCCCGGGGCGGGCGTAGAGGGAAATGTTGTGAAGCACGGTTTTTTCAGGCACGTAGCCGAACGTTACGTTCTCAAACACCACGTCGCCCTTGCATTCGGTGTAGGTGACGCTGCCGTCCGCCTTGTGGGGATGCTTCCAGGCCCACATGCCGGTGCGCTCCTGGCATTCGATGATGTTGCCCTGTTCATCCTTCTTGGCCCGCACCAGGGTCACGTAGCCGTCGTCCGCTTCCACGGGCTCGTCCATCAAATCAAAGATGCGCTCCGCCCCGGCCAGGGCCTGCATGATGATGTTGAACTGCTGGCTCAGGTTGGAAATGGGCTGGCTGAACTGGCGGGTAAAGGGCAGGAAGGAAATGAGCATGCCCAGGCTGGCCCCCTCGGGGTTGTTCACGATCAGCACCGCGCCCACCAGCGCCACGATCACATAGGTGATATGGCCCAGGTTATTCATGATGGGGCCCAGCATGCTGGCGATGGTATTGGCCCGGGTGCCCACCACGCGCACGGCTTCGTTCTTTTCCTCAAAGGCTTCCTTGGCCTTTTCCTCGTGGCAGAATACCTGCACCACCCGCTGGCCCTCGATGGTTTCTTCGATATAGCCGTTCAATGCGCCCACGGCCTTTTGCTGGGCCACGAAATTGGCGCCGGATTTTTTGCCGATGGTGGCGGTGATAAAGAACATGAGGGGCGTCAGGGCCAGCACCAGCAGCGTCATCCATACGTTCAAACGCACCATATAGAACAGGGAAAACACGATGGAGAACGCGGAGGACACCGCCTGGGGGAAGGACTGGGAGAGGAATTCCCGCAGGGTATCGGTGTCGTTGGTGTAGCGGCTCATGATTTCGCCGTGGGTGCGCTGGTCAAAATACCGGATGGGCAGATCCTCCATGTGATCGAACATTTCCTTGCGCAGGCGGTTCAGGGTGGAGGTGGACACCATCATCATCATCCGGTTATAGAAAAACTGGGCTGCGGCCCCTGCCACGTACATGAGCAGCAGCATGAGCAGGAACCGAAGGAAGGGGCCAAAATCCACGGACGTCCCGGCCAGGTATTGATCCTTCAGGGGCAGGATATAATCGTCCACCACCGTCTTGATCAGGTAGGTGCCCGTGGTGGAAATCAGGGTGCTGGCCAAAATACACAGGGAAACCAGGATCAGCCGCAGCCGGTGGGCTTTCAGATACCCCAGCAGGCGGGTGAAGGTGCCTTTGGCGTTCTTGGGTTTTTGAATGGCTCTCGGTCCGCGCGGAGGCATTTTAGGCCACCCCCTTTTGCTGGGAAGTGTACACTTCCCGATAGATTTCGCTGCGCTGCATCAGTTCCTCATGGGTGCCGTAGTCGGCCACCTTGCCTTCGTCCAGCACCAGGATATGGTCCGCGTCCATGACGGAGGTGATGCGCTGGGCGATGATGATCTTGGTGGTGTCCGCCATCTGGGTGCGCAGAGCCTGGCGGATGCGGGCGTCGGTGGCAGTGTCCACGGCGCTGGTGGCGTCGTCCAGGATCATGATTTTGGGCTTTTTCAGCAGCGCCCGGGCAATGCACAGCCGCTGCTTCTGGCCGCCGGACACGTTCACGCCGCCCTGGCCCAGGTCGGTGTCATAGCCCTCGGGGAAGGAGCGGATGAAATCGTCCGCTGCCGCTGCCTGGCAGGCCGCGAAGATTTCCTCGTCGGTGGCGTGTTCGTCGCCCCAGCGCAGGTTTTCCTTGATGGTGCCGGAGAACAGCACGTTCTTTTGCAGCACCATAGCCACCTGGTCCCGCAGGGCGTGGATATCATATTTGCGCACATCCTGGCCGCCCACCTGCAGGCTGCCGCTGGTGATATCGTACAGCCGGGGAATCAGGGACACCAGGGTGGTTTTGGCAGAGCCCGTGCCGCCGATGACGCCGACAGTTTCGCCGGAGCGGATGCGCAGGTTGATGTCTGTCAGCACCAGGTTATTGGGGTCGCCCTGGTAGGAGAAATTCACATGGTCGAACACGATACTGCCGTCCGCCACGGTGGAAATGGGCTGATCGGGGCTCACGATTTCGGGCTGCTCCTCCAGCACCTCGGACAGGCGGGCAATGGAAGCCCGGGACAGAACGAAGCCCAGGAACAGGAAGGACAGCATCATCAGCGCCATCAGGATTTGGGTGATATAGGTAATGAAGGCGCTCAGGTCGCCCTCCAGCATGGTGCCGCCCACGATGCGTTGGCCGCCCAGATACAATACCGCCACGATGCTGGCGTTCATCAGGATGGTCATGATGGGGCCGTTCCACAGCACGATCTTTTCCGCGGCCCGCTGGGTGGCGGTCACGTCGTCGGCGGAGGCTTCAAACTTTTCCTTTTCATGCCGGGCGCGGACGAAGGCCTTCACCACGCGGATGGCAATCAGGTTTTCCTGGACGGAAGCGTTCAGGGCGTCGTATTTTTTCATCATGATCTGAAAGCGGGGGAAGGCCAGCTTCATGATCAGGCCGATGGCGAAGGCCAGAACGGGAATGGCCACGGCCAGGATGGTGACCAGGGCGGGCTGGAGCCGCAGGGCCATCACCAGGGCCATGATCAGCATGATGGGAGAGCGCACGGCCATGCGTACCACCATCATCACCGTGCCCTGGATCTGGTTCACGTCCGTGGTCAGGCGGGTCACCAGGGAGGCAGTGGAGAAGCGGTCGATATTTTTAAAGGAAAAGGTCTGCACCCGTTCAAACAGCGCCTGGCGCAGGTTCCGGCCAAAGCCGTAAGCGCCTTTGCTGGAAAGGTAGCTGCCCAGCATGCCAAAGCCCATGGAGGCGATGGCCATGAGCACCATGAGCCCCCCATAGAGCAGCACGTGGGAAAGATCGCCGGTGTTCCGGCTGTAAGGAATGGCTTCGTTGATCAGGTTGGCGGTCATCATGGGAATGGTGGTTTCCATGGCCACCTCGCCGATCATGGCCAGCGGGCACAGCAGCAGGTATTTCCCATACTTGCCCGAATAGTTTTTGAGTATGCGGCTGAATTTCACTTGTTCAGATCCTCCTCTTCCTCTCTGGCCCGTTTGGCTAATTTGAACACCGTCAAATGGCGGCAGGTTTCATCGGCCAGATTATCGAACATTTTTTCACAGGCCCGCCGGAAGGCCTCCACTTCTTCTTCCGCCAAGCCGGAAAACATGTCCGCATCCAATTGCTCAAATTTGAGGCAGTTGTTTTTCATTTGCTCCATGCCCTCTTGGGTAATAAAAAGCCGGTTTCGCCGGGCGTCCTGCTCGTCCGGCCTGCGCAGCACATAGCCCGCTTTTTCCAGCCGCTTGAGGCTGGCCGCCGCCGAGGCGGGGGACACGTCCAGGTCGTCCGCCGCTTCTTTTTGGGTGCAGCCCGGATGATCCCAGATGAATTGCAGCAGCCGGGGCTGGCCGGGATGCAGGCCGGAGGAAGCCATCAGCTCCCGGGCTTTGATTCGCCGCAGCAGCTCCAGCCGGTGCATGGCTCCCACGGCGTATTTATAATCCATTTCCCGCGCTCCTTTCTGAAAAAATCAATTGTTTAATCATTAACCGTTTAACATTATATGCGGCAGCTCTGCGATTGTCAATAACTCCGGCGCAAAAAGTAATTCCTGCATTCTGCGCCTTGCAAAATAAGCAAAATCTGCTATAATAGAAAGGAAGAAAACACCGGCCCCCGGCCGGGAGAGAGGGAAAGAAGGTAGATTACCCATGGCCAAGCAATTCATCGTTGAAACCTCCGCCCGTCACGTGCATGTGACCCAGAAGGATTTGGAAACCCTTTTCGGCGCGGGCTATGAGCTTCATCCTAAAAAGTATCTGAGCCAGCCCGGCCAGTTCGCCAGTGAAGAAAGGGTGGACGTGGTCGGCCCCAAGAAGACCCTGGCCCGCGTGAGCATCCTTGGGCCCATTCGACCCGAAACCCAGATCGAACTGTCCCTCACCGACGCCCGCTCCATCGGCTGTGTGGCCCCCATCCGTGAATCCGGCGACATCGCTGGCTCCGGCGCCTGCAAGCTGGTAGGCCCCTGCGGCGAAGTGGAATGCCCCGAAGGCGTCATCGCCGCCAAGCGCCACATCCATATGACCCCCGAAGACGCCAAGGAGTTTGAAGTGGAAGACAAGCAGGTGGTGTCCGTGAAGGTGAACACCGAAGGCCGCAGCCTGATCTTCGGCGATGTGGTGGTGCGCGTCAGCCCCAAGTACGCCCTGGCCATGCACATCGACACCGACGAATCCAACGCTGCCGGATGCGGCGGCAACGTCATGGGCGAAATCGTTCGCTGATTATTCATTTTTCCAGCCGCTCGGCATGCTGTATGCCGGGCGGTTTTTACGTGGGTAATATAGAATAATCCCGGCCGCATGCCGCAGCCGGGAGAGAAAAGGCGCTTGAAAATTACGCGCCCACGTAGGAAAGCAGATCCAGGATTTCCAGATTCAGCACCACGGGATTGCCGGTCAGGGGGGAATACACGTCCAGCACATACAGGGCGTTGTTATTCCCGGCGCACAGCACCTTGTAATTCACGCCTGCCACCACCTGGGTGGCCAGCAGCGCGATGGGGGACAGGTTCAGCTTGGCGCCGGCGATGGCTTTGTCCACGATGGACTGCACGTCCTCCGGCAGCGCGGCGCCATCTTCAGGCCGCCAAACGCTCCACCCGCCGGGCACCGGAAGTCCGTTATATTCGGGCGCTTCTACCAGTGTTTCCAGATTGTACAGGGCCAGCACATGAGCGCCCAGCACCTCCTGCTTGCCATCCAGGCTGCTGTACACGGTCACGATGATCCATTCTCCCTCCTCGCCGGGCTGACGGCAGAGGAAAGCGAAATTCCGCCCGCTGACCACCTGGGTCGCCACAACGGCCACGGGTTCGTAATCCATGCCGATGGGGTCGGCGGCGGATGCAAACAGCTGCTTTTGCTCGTCGGTCAGCAGGGATTGCAGAGGCTCTCTGTATACGGTCCAGTCCCCGGTCAGGGTCAGGGTTTCCGCAGTGGCTTCTTCTTTTTCAGGCTGGGCCTGGGCTTCCTGGGCAGGCTCAGCATTTTCTTCTTCGGCCTCAGGGAGGGCTTCCGTTTCTTCGGCGGTTTCAGCGGGCGTTTCTTCAGCGGATTCGGCGGGCGTTTCTTCGATGATTTCAGCGGGCGTTTCTTCGTCCGCTGTTACGGCTTCCTCTTCATCGTCGTTGGTTTCCTCGTCGGGCAGGGGATCGGCGGGGGGGAAAACGAGGGGGGCCAGGAAATCAATGGCGGTCTGGGCCTGCTTTTCCGTCATGGGGCTGATTTCGCCTTCCACGGCGGACAGGGTCAGCTGGATATAGCAGCCCTGATACACGGTTTCCAGGGAGGGGAACACGTTCTTTTTGCTGTCCGATTCCTTTAAGCACATGAACTTCATGCCGTTTTTGCTGGTCTTATACACCACGGCCAGGCCCTGTTCCTGATAGGTTTTTTCCATTTCGGAAAGGGTTTCCTCATCCAGATCGGCCAGGCTTTCCACGTCGGCAAAGTCGTCGTCCACGGAGATGGCGAAGAGATAGCTGGTTTTGGTGGGGCTGCTGTTGGCCAGCATGCATTCCAGGGTGGTGTTGTTGGGCTGCTTTTTCAGCAGGGAATACTGCTTGGGCACCGTGCAGGTGACGGTATAAGCCCTACGGGAATTGCCCAGGGTGCCGATTTCGGTTTCGCCCGCGGCAAAGGCCGGGACCGCGCCGCATAAAAGCGACAGGCACAGCAGCGCGCACAGAATCCTTTTCATGTATGATATCCTCCTTACGATAGCGTGGGGTTTTACAATTTGGGGACGGGTTCATTATACAGGAAGGCCATTTCTTCGTCAAGGCGGCGGGGAGGGCAATCGGCGGCGAAACAGCAAATTTTACAATCGAAGCTCCATTTGGCATAGGCTTCTTCTATGGACTTGACAAATCATTCCTTTCCCCCTATACTTTCATTGACAGAAAAAAGAAGAAGCAGCGCGGCAGCGTGTCTTTCCGCGCGTTTTTCATCAGCGTAAGGAGGGTTTTCTATGCCTACAACTCTTGTGATCCTGGCGGCAGGCATCGGCTCCCGGTTCGGGGGCGGCATCAAGCAATTGGAACCGGTGGACGATTATCAGCACATCATCATGGACTATTCCATCCACGACGCCATCGCGGCGGGATTTGACAAGATCATATTCATTATTCGCCATGATATCGAGGGAGACTTCCGGGAGCGCATCGGCAGCCGGATCGAAAAGATCTGCGCGCCTCTGAACGTGCAGGTGGAATACGCCTTCCAGGAGCTTTCCAACGTGCCCATTCCCGTGCCGGAAGGACGCGCCAAGCCCTGGGGCACCGGCCATGCCGTGCTGGCCTGCGACGGGCTGATTGACGGCCCCTTCGCCGTGATCAACGCTGACGACTATTACGGCAGGAACGGCTTCAAAAAGGCCGCTGAATTTCTGAAAACGGGCAGATACGGTCTGGTGGGTTATGTCCTGAAAAACACCCTGTCCGATAACGGCGGCGTAACGCGGGGCATCTGCTCGGTGTCGGAAGGGCGGCTCACCGGCATCAACGAAACCAAGAATATCGTGAAGGAAGGAGCCGGAGCGTCCGCGGACGGAAAAGCGCTGGACGTGAATTCCCTGGTTTCCATGAATTTCTGGTGCTGTCCCGCCGCCTTCATGGACGTGCTGAAGGATGGCTTTCCCCCGTTCCTGGCTGGAATGGCCAACCCCCAGAAAGATGAATACCTGCTGCCCGTCATCGCCGATGGAATGCTCAAGGCGGGCGTTCCCTTCTCCGTTCTGCCCACCGACGACCAGTGGTTCGGCGTGACCTATAAGGAGGATAAGGCTTCCGTGACGGCCAGCTTCCGGGCCCTGATCGAACAGGGCGTGTATCAGCCGGATTTGTATGGGGATTTGGGGAAAAAATAAGGCAATAGGGAATAGGTAAATACTATTCAATATCTGCATATTATTAAACAGCTATTTAAAAAGACAGCGCCTTTCTCCTCTGAAAGCCAGGGAAGAAAGGCGCTGCTTGTTTGAGAAACAGAAAATCAGGATTCCTGTCCGGCGGAGACCCGGTCGAAAATATCGGTCACTTCTTTGGCGGGGGCCTTGCTCAGCAGGGACACGATCACGGAAGCAGCCAGGCCGCACAGGAAGCCGGGGATGATTTCATACAGGCCGAAGCTGCCCAGGAAGGCCAGCCACAGGATATCCACCGCCGCGCCCGCCACGATGCCGGCCACAGCGCCGGAGAAGGTGAGCCTGCGCCAGAACAGGCTGAGCAGAATCACGGGGCCAAAGGCTGCGCCGAACACGCCCCAGGCGTTTTCCACCAGGCCCATGATGGTGCCGCTGTTGGGGTTGGAGGCAATCAGCAGCGCCACAATGGCGATGGTCAGCACCACCAGACGGCCGATCCAGAACATTTCCTTGTCGCTGGCCTTGCCCTTGCGGAGAATGGGCTTATAAACGTCGCTGGCAAAGGCGGAGGCGCTGGCCAGCAATTGGCTGTCCGCGGTGGACATGCTGGCGGCCAGGATGGCGGACAAAAGAATGCCGCTGATGACGGGCGGGAAAATGCGGCGCACCATCTGAATGAACACGGTGGAGCTGTCCTCGATTTCGCCCAGCAGCATCCGGCCCACGATGGCGGAGACCACGGCGAAGGACAGAATCAGCAGCGTCCAGGTAATGCCGATTTTGGCGCTCTTGTGAATGTCCTTGTCAGAGCGCACGGACATAAAGCGGATGATGATGTGGGGCATGCCGAAGTAGCCCAGGCCCCAGCCCAGGCCGGAGAGCACGTCCTTCCAATCGGTGAACAGACGCCAGTAGCTCTCGCCCACCTCCAGGGTGGCGCTGCCGCCATTGCCGGTTTCCACCACGGCCAGGGCGAAAATGGGGGCCACCAGCAAAGCGGCCAGCATCAGCATGCCCTGGAAAAAGTCCGTCCAGCAGACAGCGGAGAAGCCGCCCATAAAGGTATAGGAAATGATCACCGCCGCGGCGATGTACATGGCGATTTTGGGGTCAATGCCCACCACGGTGTTGAACAGCGTGCCGCAGGCCTTGATGCTGCTGGCGGCATAAATGGTGTAGGCCACCAGGAAAATCGCCGCGCAGATCACCTGCATGGCCTTGCTGGCGGACAGGAAGCGGTTGGTCAAATACTGGGGAATGGTGATGGAATCCTTGGCCGCAATGGAATAGCGGCGCAGGCGCGGGGCCTCGATGATCCAGCTCAAGGTGTAGCCGATGGCCAGGCCGATGGCGATCCAGGTTTTGCCCAGGCCGAAGGCGTACACGGAGGCGGGCAGGCCCATGAGCACCCAGGCGCTCATGTCCGACGCGCCTGCGGACAGGGCGGATACCCAGGGCCCCATCTTTCTGCCGCCCAGGAAATAATCCTTTTCGCTGCTGCCCTTGCTGCGCAGCAGGAAAAATACGCCGATGCCGATAGTAAATATCAGATAAATAATGAAAATAATGAGCTCAGTATTCACGTGCGCTCAGCCCCTTTCCATGCGTCTGTCTTTTCTTTTTTTGACGCTGGAATATTATAGCTTTCTCAAATCCTCATCGTCAAGAATATTTTTACTGAAATTTGTATATTTATTGTATTTCTGGCTTTGTGTATACAAAAAGGGCCGCATGGCCGCGGCCCCAGGGCAATCTGCTTATGGCAAAGAATCCATGAATTCTTTTTTGATTTCATCCAGCCGGGGATAGTCCATCGCGTCGATATAAAAACGTTCCAGGCTGTCGTGGCGCTGCTTGGCCTGGGCCAGGGCCTCCACGGCCTGGGTGCGCATCAGGTCGCAGGCCGCCCGGTCAAAGGCCAGGCGGGAATTTTCCCGACGCAGCACGGCGGGGTTCAGCGGGGGCGAAAACACGGTGCCTTCTTCTGTCACGGCGGTGGTAAAGGCTGCGCCTCCCGCATGGATATGCGCTATCTTTCCCGCGTCCAGGGGATCGTGGAAGGCGCTCCGGGCCAGACCCCGCCTGCCTGCCGCCTCCCATACGGGGCGCAGCAGGGCATCAACGTCAAAGCCCCAGGGCACATCCAGGCAGTATACCGGATCGGTGAGAAGGGCGTCCAGGTATTGAAGCACCCCCTTCCAGGTAATGGCCTGGGCGAAGGCGTGAATATCCTGGCCCGGGTAAGAAGCGGGAATCAGGGAGACCAGCTCTTTTTGCAGCGTGGAAAGATCATCGGGGGAGAGGGCGGCGGAATAGACTGCCGCTGCATCGTCCCGCAAGGCCTTCGCGGCTTGCAGGTAGCGAGAAGCCCGGGCGTAGCAGGCGGATATTTCTTTGCCCAGGGCTTCGATTTCCGGAGCATGCTCCTCCAGCGTTTCCTCACAAAGGCAGACGCCCAGGTTCAAAATGCCGTCCCGGGCGCCGGGCAGCACTGGGTCCACGATGTGGGGCGCGGTGCCGTCCAGGATGAGAAAATCCGCCTCCGGCACCAGCACGGCGTCCAGACTGTCCGGGTCGCCGGAGCAGTGATAGTACCCCACGGCACAGCCCTTGCGTTCGTACCGCTTGCCTACTGCTTTCATCAGTGTGCTTTTGCCCACGCCAGGCCCGCCCTTAAGGATCACTGTCCGGCCCGCCCGGCCCCTTAAATTATCAAAGAATCCCACGAACCCAGCCGCCGTGTTGCTGCCGGGAAACAGATGCCAGCATTGCCCCATCATCCTTCCTCCTTTACGCGTGTTCCGGTTTCACCCTATGCGGAAGAAAAAGAAAATATGATTGGAATAAAAAATGGAGAAAGATGAAAGAGTTTTTTAGGCAATAGGCAAAAGGCAATAGGCAAAAGGCAATAGGCAATGGGCAACAGGAAAACGAAAGTTCAGAGTGAAGAGTTCAGATATTTTTAGTCGCCCCAAGTCTGAATTCGTTCTTTGTGTGCGTTCTATTCTCTGTACTCTGAACTCTGTACACTGCACTCTTTCGTCTAATGCCTAATGCCTTTTGCCTGTTCGTTTAAAGTGTATGTAAAAAACTTCTTCCGCCTATGCCCCTCACTCGAACTGCGATCTGTACAGTTTGTAATAGAAGCCCTTTTTCCGCATCAGTTCTTCGTGGGTGCCCTGCTCCACCACGTCGCCCTTGTCCAGCACCAGGATCAGGTCGGCGTGCTGGATGGTAGACAGGCGGTGGGCGATGACGAAGCAGGTCTTGCCCTCCATCAGGCGGCGCATGGCCTGCTGGATCTCCCGCTCGGTGGAGGTATCCACGTTGGAGGTGGCTTCGTCCAGAATCAGCATCCGGGCGTCATAGAGCATGGCCCGGGCGATGGTGAGCAATTGCTTCTGACCCTTGGATATATTGCCCCCGTCCTCACTGATCACGGTCTGATACCCCTGGGGCAGGCGCATGATGAAGGGATGGATATGGGCGGCCTTGGCGGCGGCCACCACCTCGTCCATGGTGGCGTCATCCTTGCCGTAAGCGATATTGTCAAAGATGGTGCCCTGGAATACCCAGGTATCCTGCAATACCATGGCATAGGCGCCCCGCAGGCTTCGCCGGGTCAGGGCTCTTACGTCCGTCCCGTCCACGGTGATGGAGCCGCTGTCCACGTCGTAAAAGCGCATGAGCAGGTTGATGATGGTGGTTTTCCCCGCGCCGGTGGGGCCGACGATGGCCACCAGCTTGCCCGCCGGGGCCTGCATGGTCAGATCGTGAATGATGGTTTTTCCGCCGTCATAGCCAAAGGCCACGTTCTTCAGCGCCACGTCGCCCCGGACGTGGGAGAGAACTTGAGCGTTCTCGGCGTCGGAAAGCTCCTCCTTTTCGTCCAGCAGGGCAAACACCCGTTCAGCGGCGGCCAGGGCGGAAAACAGCTCATTGATAATATTGGCGATTTCGTTGATGGGCCCGGAAAATTTTCGGGAATAAAGCACGAAGGAGGAAATGGAGCCCAGGTCGATGTGCCCGCCCATATACAGTACCGACCCCAGCAGGGCAATCAGGGCCAGGGTCATATTGTTGATGGAGCCCATGGTGGGCCCGATGGTCACGCCGTAGCGGTCCGCGTCATAGTAGGCTTCGGCGGCGCTGCTGTTGATCGAATCGAATTTCTCCTCCACCCGTTTTTCGTAGGCGTAGGCCTGGATGGTCTTTTGCCCGGACAGCATTTCCTCCACAAAGCCGTTCATGGCCCCGTAGGATTTGGAGCGCCGGATGAACCGGGGCTGGGTGATCTTCCGCATCCGGGAGGGATACAGGATGGCGGCGGGCACGCTGAACAGCGTCACGGCGGACAGGGGCAGGGAAATGCGGATCATCATGATCACCGACCCCACCACCGTCACAGTGCTGGTCAGGATGGAGACCACGTCGGTGGCCATGCAGGTGGAAATCACGTCAATGTCGTAGCTGACCCGGCTGATGATGTCCCCGGCCTGGTTGCGGTCAAAGTATCCCACCGGCAGGCGCATGAGCTTGTCAAACACGCTTTGGCGCATATTTTTGGCCGTGCGCTTGGACACGTTCATCATGATGGCGTGAATGGAGATGGTGAGCAGGGAGGAGCAGACGTAACAGGCCAGCATCCGGTAAACGTAATAGGTCACTTTGTCAAAATCCACTTTTCCCTTTCCCGCCGCCGCCTCGTTGATGGCATGGCCCGCCAGGTCGGGCCCCCACAGGGCCAGCAAATTGGACAGCACGCACAGCGCCGCTACCAGCAGAATCAGCCATCGAAAGGGGCCCAGGAAGGAAATCATCCGCCGCAGCGCCCCGCGGGAATCCTTGGGCTTGCGCATAATGGAATCGCGCCGCGCCATTCAGTCCCCCTCCCCCATCTGCGTTTCATGAATATACCGGTAAGCCGGGCAGGAGGAAAGCAGTTCTTCGTGGGTGCCTTTTCCAATGACCCGGCCTTCGTCCAGCACGATGATCTGGTCCAGGCTCATGATGGAGGAAATGCGCTGGGCGATCACGATGGTGGCGGCGCAGGCATGGTTTTCCCGGATGGCCCGGCGCAGGGCGGCGTCGGTGCGGTAGTCCAGGGCGGAGGAGGAATCGTCCAGCACCAGGATTTCCGGCTGGGCCGCCAGGGCCCGGGCGATCAAAAGCCGCTGCTTCTGCCCGCCGGAAAAATTGGCCCCGTGGATCACGGCCCGGTGGTTGTAATCATCCTCGTAGGCTTCCACGAACTCCTGGACCATGGCGTCCCGGGCGGCGAAGCGGATGGCCTCGTCGGTGGCGTCCCGGCCAAAGGAAATGTTTTCCCGGATGGTGTCGGCGAAAATCACGTCGTTCTGAAACACCACGCCAAAGCGCCGGTGCAGTTCGTCCGGGTCGTAGGTTCTCACGTCCTTCCCGTCCACGAACACGTGGCCTGCCTGGGGATCGTAAAACCGCATCAACAGATTCACGATGCTGGTTTTGCCCGCGCCGGTGGCGCCGATGATGCCCAGGGAGCCGCCCCGGGGAATGGCAAAATCAATATCCTCCAGGCACTTTTGCCGCTTGGCCCCCGCAAAGCTCATGGCGTCGGCGGCTTCGCTGTCGCTGTCATAGGAAAAGGAGACGTGGTCAAACACGATAAAGCCGTCCTTTTTTTGCACGGCGGCTGCCGTTTCCGGAATGGGGGACAGGTCTGCTTCCGTTTCCGCCACCTGGGCAATGCGCTTGGCGGAGGCGTTGGCCTTGGACAGCATCATGAATATGCGGTTCAGGCCCATCACGCCCATGAGGATCATATTAAAATAGGTAAGGAAAGCCAGGATCACCCCAGGCTCCGTCAGCCCGTCGTTGACCCGGCGCGCCCCCAGCAGCACTACCAGGGAAAGCCCCACGTTCAAAAACAGCGTCACGATGGGGCCGGGCAGCGCCATGATCATGCCCGCCCTGATATCCCGCCGGGCGGTTTCTCCGTTGGCCTGGGAGAAACGCCGGATTTCCCTGGGCTCCCGGGACAGGGCCTTCACCACCCGGATGCCGGTGATATTTTCCCGCATCACCCGCACGATATCGTCCATGCCCCGCTGCACCTGGTCGTAAAGGGGAATGCCCTTCATGGAAATGAACACCACCAGGGCGATCATGATGGGGGCCATCACGCACAGAATGGCGGCCAGGCCCGTGTCCATGGTCAGGGTGATGGCGATGCCCCCAATGAGCATAATGGGCGCGCGGATACCGATGGTCTGGATGGACTGGATAAAGGACTGCACGTTATAGGTGTCCGAGGTCATGCGGGAGATCAGGGAGGGCAGGCCCACCCCGTCCATCTGGCTGCCGGACAGGTTCAGCGCGGCGTGGAACAGATCCCGCCGGATTTCAAAAATGCTTTCTTTGGCGGTGCGCACGCTGAGCCGGTTGGCGTTTACATTCAAAAAGCGCACGCCGATGGCCAGCAGCACCATGACCGCGCCCCACAGCAGCACCTGGCCCATTTGCCGGGTGGGCACCACATGGTCGATCAGATGCTCCATCACATAAGGGATCAGCAGCTCCAGCGCCGTGCCGCTGAGCTTGATGCCCATCACCCCGAACAGCCGCCGGGCGTATTTTTTCACATATTTCCAGATAAAACGCATATGGCAAGCGGGATTCGGCCGCATTTCACCTCCTTAAAAACGGGAACACATGCATCATACCATGGGAAATTGAAAATTTCAAGGCGCTTTACTGTGATAAACCAGCATTGATAATCTGGAAGAAAAATGAAAATATTACTTTCAGCATGTGGAAAAACATATTGACATTTGCCATGGAATCCATTATTATTTTATTAAAGAAATTCGTTTATTGCTTTGGACTTTTCCAAACCAAAACCACTGACGGAGGACTTGCTGCATGAAAAAAAGATGGCTGGCCTGGGCGGCAGCCGCCTGCCTGATCTGGGCCCAGGGAGGAAGCGCCATGGGAGAAAGCAGTCTGGCTGAGGAGCCATATAAAACACCGAAATTTGCCAGCGTTTCCGTTCATGATCCGTCGGTCATCCGGGCGGAGGACGGCACCTTTTATATTTACGGCAGCCATATGGCCGCCGCCAAATCCACGGACCTGATGAACTGGAAGCTGATCAGCAAGGACGCCCAGGCGGGCTGCACCCTGGTGGAAAACGTGCAGACTCAAATGAAGGAAGCCCTCTCCTGGGCGAAAACAAACACCTTCTGGGCCCCGGACGTGCAGCGGCTGGACAATGGAAAGTATGCCCTGTATTACTGTACCTGCGAGGGTTCCAGCCCCCTGTCCGCCCTGGGGCTGGCCATTGCCGACGGGCCGGAGGGGCCCTTTGTGGATCAGGGGGTGTTCCTCAAAAGCGGCATGGCGGGCTATAACGCCACCTATTATCCCAACGTGGTGGACCCCTGCGCCTTCCTGGATAAGGAGGGCCAATTGTGGATGGTGTACGGCAGCTATTCCGGGGGCATCTTCATCCTGAAAATGGACAATGAAACGGGCCTGCCCCTGCCCGATCAGAACTACGGCAAAAAGCTGCTGGGCAAAAACCACGCCCGCATCGAAGGCCCCTATATGCTTTACAGCCCCGAAACGGATTATTATTATCTGTTCCTTTCCTTTGGCGGCCTGGACAGCAACGGCGGCTACAATATCCGGGTGTGCCGGTCCAGGAATCCCGACGGGCCCTTTTATGACAGCCTGGATCAGGACATGATTTCCTGCGGCGGCAGGCCCGGCACCTTTTTTAACGACCCGGACTACGAGGGCTACGGGGTCAAGCTCATGGGCGGCTACCAGTTCGCCTCCGCGGAGACGGACACAAGCCGCATGGCTCAGGCGCTGCGCTCTCCCGGTCACAACAGCGCGTATTACGACGAGGCCACGGGACAGTACTTCCTGATCTTCCATACCCGCTTTGCCAACAGCGGCGAAACCTTTACCGTGCGGGTGCATCAGATGTTCATGAACGATCAGGGCTGGCCGGTAGTGTCGCCCCTTCGCTACGCGGGGGAAGAAAAGGAAACGGTTCCCGATTCATTCCGTTATGGGAAATACAAAATCCTGCTCCATGAGCACGACATCAACGCCGTGGAACATGTGTCCAAAGAAGCGGCGCTGCTGGACGACGGCACGGTGACCGGCGGCTATGAAGGAACGTGGACCGGGGATGAGGACGGGCATATGACCTTGAGCATCGCCGGCAAGGAATACCGGGGACTTTTTATCCGCGCTGTGGACGGTTCTCAAAGCGCCATCGTCACCTGCTTTACCGCCCTGAGCCAGGATGGGGAAGCGGCCTGGGGCATCCGGTATGACGACGCGGACGGGAATATGCCTTAAAACGCGTCGATTGCTGAATAAAAGCACAATCAGTAGGGATCATGTTGTAAAAAAAAAGATGGAGGTGCGTTTATGCGCAGGACAATGGCGTTGCTGGCGGTGCTGGTGCTGTCGCTATGCTGGACGCTGCCCGCGGCAGGGGCGGAAGAAAGCGTTCGCATGGGCCGCACGGAGCCGCTGTATTCCAGCCTGAAGCAGGAATACCCCCTGCCGGTATACGCGGGAGAAGCAATCAGAACGGAAACCGATTTAACCGCCATGGCCGGGGAAACGGTACAGGCGGAGGTAAACGCCCCGGAGGACGGCCAGTATGAAATCTGGCTCACCTACCGGAACGTGACCCAGTCCACCCTGCCCACCGAACTGATCCTGCGGATCGACGGCGGTCTGCCCTTCTATGAACTGCGGCGGATCAAGCTGAACTCTCTGTGGGTGACGGCATCCGACGAAATCCCCGTGGACCGCTACGGCAACGAAATCGCCCCCGCCCCCGTGGCGGCGGACGCGGAGCAGGAGGCGGGCCTGACAGACTCCACTGCCCGCATCGACGTGCCCTTCCTGTTTGAGCTCAAAGCGGGGAAGCATACTCTTTCTTTTGAGGTGCAGGACAGCGGCGCGCATTTGAGCGCCGTGACCCTGAAAGCCCCGGAGGAGCCCGCCGCTTACGCGGGGGAAAAGGCCCAGGGCGCCGGCGTGATCATCATCGAGGGCGAGGACATTTTCAGCCGCAGCAAATCTTCCATTCGCGGCGCGGGGGAATTCAACGCCCTGCTCACCCCCTACAGCACCGATCACCGGGTGATCAATCACCTGGACGGCGCGTCCTTCGATACCGCGGGGGACACCGTGACCTACAAATTCACCGCGGAAAAGGAAGGCTGGTATCAGCTGGACTTCCATTACCGCCAGAGCGTGAAGGCGGATTTCCCGGTATTCCTGGATATCCTGCTGGACGGGGAGCTTCCCTCCCAGGCGGCCCGGCAGGTGCCCATGGATTATTCCACCAGCTTTACGGACAAGGTCATCCGGGCGGGGGAGGAAAACCAGACCTACTTCCTTTCCCAGGGAGAGCATACCCTGTCCCTGCGCCTGAACGCCGCGCTGCTCACTCCGGTGTATGAAATGATCGACCGGGTGCTCAGCGAAATCAATTCCCTGAGCCTGGAAATCACCCGCCTCTCCGGCGGCGCGGCGGACCAGTACCGCAGCTATAACGTGCGCCAGTATATTCCGGATATCGAGGACCGTCTGAACGGCTGGGGCGACGACTGCGCCCAGGCGGTGGAATACATCAAGCAGTTTTCCGCCAACGGCTCCGGCAGCGCCTTTTCCAGCCTGACCCTGTGCGCGGATCAATTGCACCGCCTGGCATTGAAGCCGGAGGATCTGCCCCGGCGTCTGTCCGAACTGTCCACCGGGTCCAACTCCGCCTCCCGGATGCTGGCCCAGCAATTGCAGGACATGGCCAACAATGATCTTGCCATCGACCAGATCATTTTCTTCCAGGAAGGCGCTTCTCTTCCCGGCCGTCCCGGCTTCGGCGAGCAGGCGGGCAAGACCGTGGAGCGGTTCGTGACCTCCTTCTCCAGCCAGGATTACGCCGCGGGCTCCGGCGACAAGACCCATTTGCAGGTATGGATGGGCCGCAGCCGCCAGTACGTGGAATTGGTGCAGAACCTGATCGACGTGGAATTCACGCCGAATACCGGCATCCAGGTGGATATTTCTCTGATGCCCGATGCCAACAAGCTGGTGCTGGCCAACGCGGCGGGCACCGCCCCGGACGTGGTGCTGAGCCTGCAGTACGTGGTGCCCAGCTACCTGAATATCCGCGGCGCGCTGTATGATCTGACCCAGTTTGAGGACTTTGGGCAGGTGGCCCAGCGGTTTTCTCCCGGCCTGTTCATCCCCTACACCCTGGGGGACGGAGTCTATGCCATGCCGGAAACGGTGAACTTCTGGGTGCAGTTTTACCGGAAAGACATCCTGGACGCCCTGCAGATCGACGTGCCGGACAGCATGGAGGAAGTCAAGCTCATCCTGCCTGAATTGCAGCGCAGGAACATGAACTTCTATTTCCCCACCGCGGGCATGGTGGGCATGAAGGTGTTCCCCGGCACCCTGCCGCTGATTTTGCAGTGCGGCGGCTCTATTTACGATACCACCATCGGCGACACCACCCTGGACAGCGACGCTTCCCTGAAGGGCTTCCGGGAAATGACGGAACTGTTTACCGTGTATAACATGCCCACCGACGTGCCCTCTCCCGGATTCTATCAGCAGTTCAGGGACGGCACCCTGCCCATCGGCATCGCCGATCTGGCCACCTACAACCTGCTGCTCAACGCTGCGCCGGAACTGGATTCCCTGTGGGATATTTCCCTGTTCCCGGGGCTGACCCAGGAGGACGGCACCGTGGCCCGCTGGACCACCGGCGGCGCGGAAACCATGGCGATTCTGAGCCAGACTAAAATGCCGGACAAGGCCTGGGAGTTCCTCAAATGGTGGAGCAGCGAGGATGTACAGAGCCGCTTTGGCTCCCTGCTCCAGAGCACCTACGGCTCCGAATATATCTGGCCCACCGCCAATTCCGCCGCCTTCGCCACCCTGCCCTTAAAGAGCGCCCATAAAAAGGTGATCATGGAGCAGATGAAGTGGATGACGGAAGCGCCCTGGGTACTGGGCACCTATATGCTGGAGCGGGAATTGTCCAATGCCTTTATCTCCGTGGTGGTGGACGGCGTGGACGCCCGCCGGGCGCTGGATACCGCCGTCAAGCGCATCAATCGGGAAACATACCGCAAGCTGGAGGAGTTCGGCTACTATAAAAACGGGGAAATGCTCAAGGATTTCCCCACGCCAACGGTGGACGTGGTGCAAAAATACATCGACGCCTGGAATGAGGCCCACCCGGCAGGGAAGGAGGGACAGAAATGAGAACCGATAAAAAAACGCCGTACCTGTTTCTGGCTCCGTACCTTGTGCTGTTCCTGATCTTCATCATCATTCCCACGGTGATGGCCATCGGCCTGTCCTTCACCAACTACAACGCCGTGCAGACGCCCCAGTTCGTGGGCCTGACCAACTATATCAACCTCTTTACCCAGGACACCATTTTTCTCCAGTATGTATTGCCCAATACCATTCTCTTCGCCGTGATCGTGGGCCCGGTGGGGTATCTGCTGGCCTTCTTCCTGGCCTGGTCCCTGAGCCAATTGACCCGGCTGCCCCGCACTATCCTGGCGCTGATCATCTATTCCCCCTCCATGACCATGGGCGTTGCCATGACGGTCATGTGGCGGGTGGTGTTCCTGGGAGACCAGAGCGGCATTGCCAACTATGTGCTCACCCAGTTGGGAGTCATTACCGAGCCCATCGTGTGGATGCTCAATACCCAGTATATCCTGCCCATCGTGATCATCGTGGCGCTGTGGAGCAGCATGGGCGTGGGCTTCCTGGCCATGCTGGCCGGCTTGCTCAACGTGAACGCCGAGCTGTATGAGGCCGGAGCCATCGACGGCATCCGCAACCGCGTCCAGGAAGTGTTCTACATCACCATCCCCTCCATGAAGCCCCAGATGCTCTTTGGCGCGGTGATGAGCGTGGTGGGCGCATTCCAGGCCGGCAATATCGGCGTGATGCTCACCGGCTCCAACCCCACGCCCCAATACGCAGCCCAGCTGATGGTGAACCACATTGACGACTACGGCTTCACCCGGTATGAAATGGGCTATGCCGCCGCCGTGTCGGTGAGCCTGCTGGCGCTGATTTACGTGTTCTCCTTCGTGGCGCGGAAGCTGTTCTCCGCCAAGGACGAATAATTCCTTTCATCGCTTCTCTTTCATTCTTGCTCAAGGACGTGCATTCCCCACGAAAAACTCCGTCCTCTTCGTTTTAGGAGGTGTAGCTTCATGGCTGTCGGCGGCACGAAGGTGAACCCGAAAAAGTTTCACAAAAACCAGATTCCGCTGTACCTGTATTTGATCCCTATCGCCATCTTCATGGGCGCGCCCATCATCTACATCATCAATCACGCGTTCAAGCCCATGGACGAATTGTTCGCGTTTCCGCCCCGGTTTTTCGTCAGCCATCCTTCGCTGGTGAATTTCCGGAACCTGTTCCAGACCACGGCAGGCGCGTCCATCCCCATCAGCCGGTATATCTTCAATTCCCTGGTGGTCACCCTGGCGGTGGTGTTCCTGAGCATCCTCATTTCCACCATGGCGGGCTTCGCCCTTTCCAAGATGGATTTCAAGCTCAAGGGCCCGGTGTTCGAGGTCAATAACATCGCCCTGATGTTCGTGGCCACGGCGGTGACCATTCCCCGGTATCTGACCATCAATACCCTGGGTATCCTGGACACTTACCTGGCCCATATCCTGCCCCTCATCGCCATGCCGGTGTGCCTGTTTTTGATCAAGCAGTTCATCGACGGCGTGCCCAATTCCCTGATCGAGGCGGCGCAGCTGGAGGGCGCGGGCAGCTTCACCATCTACCGCAAGATCATCCTGCCCCTGACCAAGCCCGCCATCGCCACCGGCGCGATCCTGGCTTTCCAGAGCGTGTGGACCAACGTGGAAACCTCCAACCTGTTCACATCCTCCGAGGGTATCCGCACCCTGCCGTTCTACATGAACACCTTAACCAGCGTGGGCACGGTGCAGGGCCAGGGCATGGCCGCGGCGGCTGCGCTGATCATGTTCATTCCCAATTTGCTTCTGTTTATCATCATGCAGTCCAGCGTGATGAACACCATGGCCTATTCGGGCATCAAGTAAGGAGGAGGAGCCATGCGAATGAAACGGTATGCGCTTCTCCTGCTGGCAGCGGTTCTTTTGACCGCGCAGTGCGAAAGCGCGCTGGCCTCGGTGCCCTACCGCACCTTTACCCTGGGCGTGGACGGCGATCTGGTGGAGACCCAGGCGGCCTATGAGCCCCGGCGTACCATGACCCGCTTCGGGGAAGAAACCCTGAAAAACCCCCAGGATATGCGTCTGGGCCCGGACGGAAACCTCTATATCGCCGATGACGGCAACAGCCGCATTCTGGTTGTGACCCAAAGCGGCGAATACGTCAAGGAAATCGGCAGCAAGAAAACCCTCAAATCCGCCAAGGGCGTGTTCGTGGACGACGACCTCAATGTGTTCGTGGCGGATGAAAAGGGCAGGGCCGTGGTGATGTTTGACAAGGACGGCAAGGAAGTCCGCTCCTACACCAAGCCCACCGACACCCCGCTCTTTGGGGAAAGCGCCGCCTTCAAGCCCAACAAGCTGGTGCTGGACAAGCGCGGCAACCTGTATATCGCCTCCGTGGGCAACACCAACGGCATCGTGCAGATGAGCCCCGTGGGCAGCGGCGAATTCCTGGGTTACTACGGCGCCAATCAGAGCCGGGTCAACTGGATCACCGCCATCCGGCAAAAGATCCTGAGCGAGGATCAATTGAAAATGCAGGCGGACATCGTGCCCACCTCCGTCAAGAACCTGACCATTGACGAAAAGGGCATGGTGTACACCGTGTCCGAGGCGGAAAACGCCGCCCTGCGCCGATTGAACGTGGCGGGCCGCAACACCCTGACCCCGGATTACAATACCGAGCGCACCGCCGCCGTGGCGGTAAACAGCTTCGGCTCCATCTTCACCGCCAACAAGGACGGCTCCATCATGGAGTACACCTCCGAGGGCAGCACCCTGTTCCTCTTCGGGGCCACCGATACCGGCGACCAGCGCGTGGGCACCTTCAAATCCGTAACCGGCCTGGTGGTGACGGATGAATACAATATCTTCGTGCTGGACGAAATATTAAACAGCGTGCAGGTCCTGTCCGCCACTGAGTTTACCGACCTGGTGCACAGCGCCTTCACCCTGTTCCAGGATGGCAAGTACGCCGAATCCAAGGTGCCCTGGACGGAAGTGCTGCGCATGAACAGCCTGTTCACCTACGCCTCCACCGGCCTGGGTGAAGCGCTGTACCGGGAGGGCAACTTTGACCAGGCCCTGTCCTCTTTCCGCAACGGCGGCAACCGGAAGGGCTATTCCGACGCCTTCTGGGAGCTGCGCTCCGATTGGCTCCATAAAAACCTGGGCGTGATCCTCATTGCCGTGGTGGCCCTGGTGGTGGTGTGGAAGCTGATCGGCCTGGCGGACAAAAAGCTGCATTTCCTGGCCCCCCTTCGGACGGCGGGAGGAAAGATCGGCGGCGTTCCCATTCTTCGTCAGATGGGCTGGTGCTTTACCATGAGCCGCAACCCCTTCGACTGCTGCTACGGCATCAAGAAGGAAAAGCGCTCCTCTGTGCTGGCCGCGGTGCTGATCGTGGTGCTGCTGTTCATTCTCCAGGTGGCCAATAAGTATTTTTCCGGCTTCCTCTTTAAGTCCGTCCGGGAAGGCGAATTCGAGCTTCTGCGGGACGCGGCGCTGACCTTCGGGGCCTTCCTGATGCTCACCATCTGCTGCTACCTGGTGTGCACCATCAAAGAGGGCGAAGCCACCTTCAAGGATATCTTCATTGGCGCGGCGGCGGCCCTGACCCCCATGATCATCGCCCTGCCCATCCGGCTGATTCTGAGCAACGTGCTCACCTTCAACGAGGAATTCTTCCTGACCCTGCTGGACGTGGTGGCCTACGGCTTTACCGGGGTGCTGATCGTGCTGGCACTGATGTACCTGAACGACTATTCTTTCAAAAAGACCCTGGGCATTATCGTCATCACGCTTTTTACCGTGCTGGTGGCGGTGGCGCTGCTGTTCGTGGTGTATGTGCTCATTGGGCAGCTGGTGGATTTCGTATCCTCCATTTACGGAGAGGTGGTGTATCGCTTTGTCAGGAAAGTATAAATTCCTTTGCCTGCTTGTGGCGCTTGCGCTGCTGCCGCCCATCCTGGGAAACGCCGAAAGCGCCGGCGGCAAAATCCCCGGGGATTATTCCCTGGCGGTTTCCTCCGACAGCTTTAACCTGTATCTCAAAGAGGACACCCTGGCTATCATCCTGGAAAGCAGGAAAAACGGCAGCGTTCTCTATTCCACCGTGCAGAATCCCGACGATTTCAAGGATCAGGCCGCCTGGAAGGGTTTTTACCAAAGCGGCATCGTGATGGAATTCATCGAGGATGTGAAAAGCACCAACACCCAGGCGGACCTGGTGAACCTGAAAAACGAAATCAAGCTCACCAAGCTGCAAAACGGCTTTGCCGCCGACGTGTTCTTTCCGGATTACCAAGTGGGCTACTCTGTGGAAGTGACCCTGAACGGAAGCGACCTGACCGTGAAAATCCCCCAGGATAAAATCATCAATGGCGAACAGGATGGCCACCGCTACACCGTGTCCACCTTCACCGCCTATCCCTTCCTGGGCTACAGCGTGCTGGGCCAGGACGCGGGCTACATGATCATCCCCGACGGCCAGGGCGCTTTGATCGAGCTCAAGGACAATGAAAAGCGCTTTTCCTCGCCCTTTGACCGGCCTGTGTACGGCACCAATATCGGCGTGGAGGATACCGTCAATTCCCAGTTCAGTGTGGGCACGGAGCCGGTGATCATGCCGGTGTTCGGCATGGTGCATACGGATGATCAAATCGGCTTCCTGGGCGTGATCGAGAAGGGCGACACCGCCGCCCGCATCCGCGCCTTCCCCAACGGAGCCAACAACCTGAGCTTCGATTGGATCAGCGCCAAGTATACCTACCGTTTCGTGTATAAGCAGCCCACCGGCCCCTCCTCCGGCGCTGTGGACATGCTCACGGAATCCAGCCGGAATTTTGACATCGTGCAGCATTTCCTGCTGGCGGACGGCGAAAACGCCACTTACGCTGGCCTGGCCTGCGCCTGGCGGGAGTATATGGAGGAAAAAGGCTTCTTCGGCGTGGCGGAAGAAACCCGACCCTTCGACGTGGAAATCGACTTCCTGGGCCTGGAAAAGGAAAACTCCGTGACCGGCAAGGCAGACGTGGTCATGACCACCTTTGACCAGGCTGCCCAGATCCTGGAATGGCTCAAGACCGACGGGGTAGACCGGGTATCCGCCGTGTACCGGGGCTGGCAGGAGAACGGCCTCACCGGGGGCGTGCCCACCGACGGCTGCCGTCCCGCCGGGGCCCTGGGCGGCAAGGGCGGCCTGGAAGCGCTGATGAAAAAATGCGCCGGCCTGGGCGTGGACCTGGCCCTGGAGCTGGATTTCCTTTCCGTAAACCCGGAAACCCATCCCACCCTCACCTATTCCGCCTTCAAGAAAATCACCAGCCAAACCTGGAGCCGTCCCACCTTCGGCAAGGTGTACGATACCCTGAATTACCTGACGCCGGAGCGCTCCTGGGAGCTGGCCCTGCGCACCAAAGACGCCCTTCCTTCCCAGGGCGGTGGAGAGCCGGGCGTGGTGCTCACGGGCATCACCTCCCTGATGTCGGATTATTCATACCAGAACCATTACCAGGATTCCGGCAGGCTGGCGGATTATTACACCAATATCGCAGGGCTCATGCGCAACGATTACCGCACCACCCTCAAGGCAGCCAACGCCTATCTGTGGCCCTGCGCCTGGGCGCTGAACGATCTGCCGGTGACGGGCTCGGATTACGCCTATGAATCTCAGGACGTGCCCCTGCTGGCCATTGCCCTGAGCGGCAAAATGCCCGCCTATCTGGAATACGTGAATTTTCAGGCCAATTCCCATAAGTTCTTCCTGCGGCTGGCGGAACAGGGCACGCGCCCCTGCTTCCTGATCACCATGGAAGACCCTATCGAATTGCAGCACACCAACTCCGCCGATATTTATTCCTCCCGCTGGGATCTGTACCGGGTCACCATCGCCAAGTGGTATGAACAGCTCAAAGCTCTTCATGCCAGCCTGGATGGGGCTTCCATCGTGGCCCATGATATCCTGGGCGATGTGACCCGGGTCACCTGGTCCAACGGCGTAAAGGTCTACCTGAATTACGGCGAGGAAACCGCCCAGGCGGACGGCCAGACCCTGGAGCCCATGACATGGAAGGCGGTGAAATAAGATGGGAAACTGGCTCTATGAATTCCTGCTTCCCAAGCTGGAATACCTGCCTTACGCGCTGCTGATCGGCGTGTGCGTGTTCCTGATCGTTTCCCTGATATACGCCCTGATCCGGAACAGGAACGGAAAGCCCGTCAGGAAAGCCACCCGGGAAGCGCTGTGGGGCTACTTCTTCATCCTGCCCTGGGTGGTGGGCATCTGCATCTTTTTCTTGAGCGGCGTGGCCAATTCGCTTCTGTATTCCTTCTATAATCTGAAGCTGGACAACGTCCTGCGCCTGGAGCCCCTGACGGGGCAGGACGCCCTGGGCAACACGGTGTATACGCCCCTGGCTAATTACATTTCCGTGTTCAATAAGGAGCTCAATTACCCCGTCACGCTGGCGAATTTCGCTGTGTCCCTGATTTTGCAGCTGCCCATCATTATCGCCTTTTCCCTGATCATCGCCCTGATGCTCAACGGCAAAATCAAGGGCCGGGGCGTGTTCCGCACCATCTTCTTCCTGCCGGTGATCATCGCCACCGGCCCGGTGATGAGCCAGCTCACCGCTCAGGGCGTTTCCTCCGTGCCCATGGTGAGCCAGAACACCATCGCCTCCATCCTGACGGATTTCCCGGAATTCATCTCCCAGCCCATCATGGATCTGTTTTCTCAGCTGATTCTGATCCTGTGGAATTCCGGCATTCAGATCCTGATTTTCCTGGCGGGCCTGCAAAAGGTGCCGAACACCCTGTACGAGGCCGCCAAGATCGACGGCGCGTCGGGCTGGGAAACCTTCTGGAAAATCACTTTGCCCACCCTGCGCTCCATGATCCTGCTGAACTCCATTTATACCGTGGTGACCTTGGCCACCAACTCCACCAACCCCATCATCGACCTGATCTATAACGCCACCTATGCCGTCACCAAGGGCTACTCCTACGGCGCGGCCATGACCTGGCTGTACACGGTGGTGGTGGCGGTGCTGCTGCTGATCACGTTCCTGCTGATCCGGGAAAAGAAGGAAAAGAAGAGCAACGACGTGTGGCGGCGGGACGTGGAAAGCGCCAAGCGCGCAGGCCAGAATAAGAAGCTCAATAAGCTGCTGGGAAGGAGGAAGGCCGCATGACGACGGACGCGCTGCAAAAGGCCCGGAAAAAAGAAATCCGCAAGGATAAATTCAAAAAGCTCATGCTGGGCAGCGCCGATAAGCGGGGCGTGCTCATGAGCGTGGTGGTGTATGTGCTGCTTATCACCATCGCCTTCATTTACCTGTATCCCGTGCTGTATATGTTCTCCCGTTCCCTGATGGGCAGAAGCGATCTGCTGGACGCCTCCGCTAAATGGCTGCCCTCCCAGATTACCGGGAAAAACTATCAGGACGCCATCCTGACCCTGGACTACTGGAACAGCCTGTGGAAGAACCTGGTGCTGGCCCTGGTGCCCACCATCTGCCAGGTGTTCGTGTGCTCCATGGTGGGCTACGGCTTCGCCCGGTACAAGTTCCCCCTGAAGGGCTTCTGGATGGCCGTGCTGCTGCTGGCGTTCCTTTTGCCCACCCAGGTCACTTCCCTTCCCAATTACCTGACCTTCTCCCGCTTGAAGCTGGCGGACGGCACGGTGAAGCCCTTCCTGATCACCGCCCTGCTGGGCCAGGGCATCAAAAGCGTGCTGTGCGTGCTGATCTTCTATAACTTCCACCGGCAGACGCCCCAGTCCCTGGTGGAGGCGGCGGAAATCGATGGGGCGGGCCATTTCAAGGCCTACTGGCGCATCGCCGTGCCCCTGTGCACCGCCGCCATCGTGGTGGTCACCCTGTTCAGCTTCGTGTGGTACTGGAATGAAACCACGCTGATCCGGGAGTATCTGGGCTACGGCCACACCCGTGCCAAGGGCCTGACCACCCTGATGATCGAGCTGCAGAAGTTCGAGGACAGCTATAACACCACCTTCGACGCCCGGGCCAGCTCCGTCACCTCCACCAACAAGATCAACGACGCCATCCGGATGGCAGGCACCATGCTGGCCATCGCCCCGCTGCTGATCATGTACTTCGTGCTGCAAAAGCAGTTCGTGGAATCCGTGGACCGGGCGGGCCTCACCGGTGAGTAATGAAGGATGAAGTTTTCAGTTCAAAGTTCAAAGTTCTAAGCTGAATAGTCTTTTCTCATTTGACAAAATCCGCTTGGAACTTAGAACTCAGAACTTGGAACTT
>CAMOUF010000287.1 GCA_946626395.1 uncultured Clostridia bacterium | reverse complement strand
GCGAATATAATAATAAATGCTGTTTATCAGCGTCTTCGCGGTCGTGGCGGAATTGGCATACGCGCACGTTTGAGGGGCGTGTTCTTAACCGAGTACGGGTTCAAGTCCCGTCGACCGCACTTGAAAGAGCCTTGAAATTGTTGAGATTTCAGGGCTTTTTCTTTTGTCCGCGTCCCGCCGCGCCATTGACAAGGGGCGTTGGGTTTTGTACAATCGAGAAAAAAGAAGGGGGCGGGGAAAGAAACGTGAAGCTGATTCACCTGTCGGACCTGCACTTGGGCAAGCGGGTCAATGAATTTTCCATGCTGGAGGATCAGGAATATATCCTGAAATGCATTCTGAAAATCGTGGATGAGGAGCAGCCCGACGGGGTGCTCATCGCCGGAGACGTATACGATAAATCCTCGCCTCCGGCGGAGGCCGTGGCGCTGTTTGACGATTTTCTGGTGCGCCTGGCCCGGCGGGGGACACGGGTATTCGTGATCAGCGGCAATCACGATTCCCCCGAGCGCCTGGCCTTCGGGGGCCGGCTCATGGCGGGCAGCGGCATTCATCTGGCCCCGGTATAC
The DNA here is from genome assembly GCA_946626395.1 of uncultured Clostridia bacterium. GTDB lineage: Bacteria > Bacillota > Clostridia > Christensenellales > Aristaeellaceae > RUG563. Next base: position 4,003 of record CAMOUF010000287.1, on the reverse strand, counting down.
ACGGGGGCTGTAGAGCCTGTGACGGTCACGGACGCCTATGGCCCGGCGCATATTTTTATGCTGCCCTTTGTAAAGCCTGCCAACGTGCGCGCCGCTTTTCCGGAAGAAGAAATTTCTTCCTATACCGACGCCCTCCGGATTGCCATCGCCCATATGCCCCTGGACCCCAGGGAGCGAAACGTGCTGGTGACCCATCAATTCGTCACCGGGGCCCAGCGCTCCGAATCGGAGGATATCTCCGTGGGCGGCACGGACAACGTGGACGCCGCTGTGTTCTCGGCCTTTGATTACGTGGCCCTGGGCCATATCCACGGGCCCCAGAACATGGCGGGCAGCAGGATCCGCTATTGCGGCACGCCGCTGAAATATTCCTTTTCGGAAAAGAACCATGTGAAATCCGTGACGGTGGCGGAGCTGAAGGAGAAGGGAAGCCTGACGGTGCGGACGGTGCCGCTCTCTCCCCGGCATGACCTGAGAGAAATCCGGGGAACGTATCAGGAATTGACCCTGAAAGCCAATTATGAAGGAACCGCCACGGACGATTACCTCCATGTGATCCTCACCGATCCCCAGGACGTGCCCGACGCCCTGGCCAGGCTGCGGGTGATTTACCCCAACCTGATGAAGCTGGATTACGACAATCAGCGCACCCGGGCTCAAAGCACCCTGGACGGGGCGGAAAGGGCGGAGCGGAAAACGGAAATCCAATGGTTCTCAGAATTCTATGAGGCCCAGAACGGCCAGCCCATGAGCGAAGAGCAGCTGGCGTTTTCCATGAACCTGTTCAGCAGAATCAAGGAGGCGGCGCAATGAGACCGTTGAAGCTGACCCTGTCCGCTTTCGGGCCCTACGCGGGGCGGCAGGAAATCGATCTGGGCAGGCTGGGGGAAAGGGGCTTGTATCTGATCACCGGCGATACCGGCGCGGGGAAAACCACCATTTTCGACGCCATTGCCTTCGCCCTGTACGGGGAGCCCAGCGGCCGAAGCCGGGACGCCTCCATGCTGCGCTCCAAATATGCCGATCCCGCCACTCCCACCGAGGTGGAACTGACCTTTCTGTACGCGGGCAAGGAATATACCGTCCGGCGCAATCCCGAATACATGCGGAAAAAAAGCCGGGGAGAGGGGGAGACCCGTCAGGCCGCCGGGGCGGAGCTGCGCCTGCCCGATGGAAGGGTGGAAACGAAAACCACGGCGGTGACCCAGAAGATCATTGAGATATTGGGCGTCAACCGGGATCAGTTTTCCCAGATCGCCATGATCGCCCAAGGGGATTTTTTAAAGCTGCTCTTAGCGGAAACCAAGGACCGCCAGGCTCACTTCCGGGAAATCTTCCGCACGGGGATCTACCAGACCTTTCAGGAAGAATTGAAAAGCGAGGCCATCCGCATGAGCGGCCAGCGGGAGGAAAAAAAGAAGCGCATTCAGCAGTATATCGGCGGCATCCTGTGCGGTGAGGAAGACCCGCTGCTGCCCGAAATCCAGCGGGCCAGGCAGGGCGATATGCTGACCCAGGATGTGCTTTCCCTGCTGGAAAAATTGCTCCGCCAGGACGGAGAGCAGGCGGAGGTGCTTAAGGAAAAGCTGCGGGAGGAAGAAGAAGCGATCGACGCCCTGACCCAGCTGATCACTCAGGCGAAGGAGCAGCAAAACACCCGGCAGGCCCGGGACCGCGCCTGGGCGCGGCTGAAGGAAATGCAGCCGGAATTGGAAAGCCTTGCCAAGGCCGCGGCGGCGGAAAAGGAAAAGCTGCCCCAGGCGGAGCAGGCTGCCCGGGAAGCGAACCGGATCGAAGGGGAGCTGCCGGTTTATGAAGCGCTGGACCGGAAAAAGGAAGAAATCAGGCAGGGGGAGGAGCGGGCCGCCCGCAGCCAAAAAACCCTGACCCAGCGGGAAAACGCCTGGGCCGCCTTGCAGGAGGAGGCCCAAGCGCTGCGCCAGGAAATGAAGGGGCTGGAAAACGCCGGGGAAACCAGAGCGCAGCTCCAGCGGGCCTGCGACCAGGCAGACAGCCGCATTGCGGCGCTGACGGAGCTTTTAAAGGAGCTGAAGGGCCTGAACGAAAAGCAGGCCGCCCTGGAAAAGGCCCAGAGCGCTTACCTGCAGGCGGAGCGCCTGGCGGAAAAGAAAAAGCAGGAGGCGGACGATCTGCGCCTGGCCTTTAACCGGGAGCAGGCGGGCATGATGGCCGCGCAATTGCGCCCGGGCATGGCCTGCCCTGTTTGCGGCTCCACGGTGCATCCTCATAAAGCCTGCCCCTCCCAGAACGCGCCCACGGAGGAGACGGTCAAACAGGCGGAAAAAACAGCCCGGCAGGCCCAGCAGGAAGCCAACGCCCGCAGCGCCGCCGCCGCGGAAAAAAAGGCCCTGGCCGATGCGGCCCAGGCGGGGGCGGCGGAAAAAGCGAAGGCGCTTTTGAACGGGGGGACGCCTGAAAGCGCCGGCGAAACAGCCGCCGGTCTGCTGCGATCCGCCCAGGCGGACAGGGAAGGGCTGCTTGCCGCCATCCAGGCGGAAAACAACCGTCTGCGGCGGAAGGAAATCCTGAGCGGCCTGCTGCCGAAAAAGGAAGAGGCGCTGGAGGAAACGTCCCAAGGGGTCGCAGCGCTGCGGGAACAGCTGGCGCGGGATCAGGCCCATCTCCAGGCGATGAAAAAGCAATGGGAGGAGCGCTCCGCCCTGCTTCCCTTCCCGAACCAGGCCGCCGCCCGGCGGGAGATGCAGGCGCTGATGGGTCAGGCGGACGCCCTTCAAAAAAGCGCCGAAAAAGCGGAGCAGGACTATCGCACCTGCGAAAAGGAAATGGTGGCCCTGCGGGCCCAAATCGCCCAATCGGAAGCGCTGCTAAGCAACGCTTCCCCCGTCAGCCTGGAGGAAAAACAAGGGGAAAAAGATCTGCGCCTCCAGAAAAAAGCGGCGCTGTCCGCCCTGTATACCCAAGCCCAGCACCGGCTGGCCACCAACCAAACCGCCTATCAAAACATTCAAAGCATACTGAGCGAACCCGCCGCCATCGAGCAGAATTGGCAGTGGGTGAACGCCCTGTCCGCCACCGCCAACGGCGCGCTGCGGGGCAAGGACCGGGTGATGCTGGAAACCTACGTGCAGATGACGTTTTTTGACCGTATCCTGCGCCGGGCCAACGTGCATCTGATGCGGATGAGCGGGGGCAAATACGATCTCATTCGCCGGGCTGCCGCCGAAAACCAGCGCAGCCAAAGCGGCCTGGATCTGGACGTGATCGACCATTACAACGGCTCCACCCGGAATGTAAAAACCCTGTCCGGCGGCGAAGCCTTTCTCGCCTCCCTGTCCCTGGCCCTGGGCCTGTCGGAGGAGATCCAGATGAGCGCCGGGGGCATCCGGCTGGATACCCTGTTTGTGGACGAGGGCTTTGGCTCCCTGGACGAGGACACCCTCCAGCAGGCCATGCGCGCCCTGACGGGTCTGACCGAGGGCAACCGCCTCATTGGCATCATTTCCCACGTGGCGGAGCTGCGCCGGGAAATCGACAAGCAAATCTATGTGAAAAAAGAAAAGACCGGCGGCAGCACGGTCCAATTGATTTTGGAAGGGTGAATAGGCAATGGGCATTAGGCATAAGGTATTAGGCAATAGGAAATAGGCAATAGGCATTAGGCATTAGGCATTAGGCAATAGGGGTTCGGGGGAGAGAGTATAGAGTTCAAAGCGCAGAGTTTAGAGTGCAGATATTTTTTTCCTCCCCTATTAAGGGAGGCGCCCCAAGGGGCGGAGGGGTTAAACCCCTCAGTCAGCTCCGCTGACAGCTCCCCTGATAGGGGAGCCAATCATCATGCAGAGCGCAGAGAATATAGCTGGACACAGGGAACGCATTGGCTTGTAACTTGGAACTTAGAACTTGGAATGATGAGCATAGAACGCTCTGCAAAGAACGCCCGAACTAGAGTGTGTTTCTAAAAGTATACTCACGTGAATTATGCAAGAAGAATGCGGATACAAGCCAAATGGACAAAAGCTAG
>CAMOUF010000286.1 GCA_946626395.1 uncultured Clostridia bacterium | reverse complement strand
GCGCACCGCCCAGTACGTGGGCATCGACGTGAAAAAGGTGATCATCCGCACCATGCTTTTGAGCGGCATGCTCTGCGGCCTGGTGGGCTATCTCATCGCTGCCGGGCTGGACCAGACCGTGACCACCAATTCCGTGGGCGGCCAGGGCTTTACCGCCATCATGGTTTCGTGGCTTGGCAAGTTCAACCCCCTGTATATGATCCTCACCTCCGGCCTGATCCAGCTGCTCAACCAGGGCGCGGCCCAGATCAGCCAGGACTTCAACGTGTCCGGCGCGCTGCCGGAGGTCATCGTGGGCATCATCTTGTTCTTCGTGATTGGGTGTGAATTCTTCATCAATTATCAGCTGCACTTCCGGGGCCGTCATCCCCAGGGGAAAAAGGAGGGAGCAAAATGAATATCTGGCTGAATTTCCTCATCGACTCCCTGGCCTTCGGCGCCACCTTCGTGTACGGCTCCACCGGGGAAATCCTCACTGAAAAAGCGGGCCATCTGAACCTTGGCATTCCCGGCATCATGTGCATGGGCGGCGCGGGCGGATGCCTGATGCTGAACATGATCGGCAAATCCAATCTGCCCCCCTTCCTGATCGTGGTGCTGGGCATTCTGGCCAGCCTGCTCCTGTCCGGCCTGATGGGCCTGATTTATTCCTTCATGACCGTCACCCTCCGGGCCAACCAGAACGTGACCGGCCTGGCCCTGACCACCTTCGGCGTGGGCCTGATGAAGGTGATCATGAGCAAAATGAACGCCACGGTGTATCTGGTGGGGCCCAAAATGTATTACCGCTGGCCCTTCGCCGGGCGGCAGGACGCGGCCCAGTGCTTAGGGGTGCTGTTCTTCCTGGCCATCATCATCGCCATCGCCGCCAGCTTCGTTTTGTTCCGCACCAAGGTGGGGCTGCATCTTCGGGCCGTGGGCGAAAACCCCGCCACCGCCGACGCCGTGGGCATCAACGTGAACCGCTACAAATACGTGGCCACCTGCGTGGGCAGCGCCATCGCGGGACTGGGCGGCTTCTATTACATCATCGACTATATGGCCTCCCAGGAAGCGTACCTGAGCCTGGAGGCCTTCGGCTGGCTGAGCATCGCCCTGGTGATCTTCGCCCTGTGGCGGCCCCATATGACCATCATCGGCTCCACAGTGTTCGGCTTCCTGTTTTCCTGCTCCAGCTATATCACCAATATCGACTGGATTCAGGTGACCATGGCCATGAAGCCCATCCTGAAAATGCTGCCCTATGTGGTCACGATCCTGGTGCTGATCATTTCCAGCGTGCGCAACAAGCGGGAAAACCAGCCCCCCTCCTCCCTGGGCCTGTCCTATTTCCGGGAGGATCGGTAACGCCGGGCGCATAGCGCCGCACCCCCGGCGGGGGCGGCTGATCTGTTCCGGTTCCGCCTGGAGCCAGGGCGATGATTTCGTCCCGGCTCTTTTTTTCGGGATGAAAAGGCGGCTGTGCCCCGCGGCAGGCAGGCCTGCGCCCGGCCCCGGCATTTCTTTCTTGTGCGGCCCGGCCCGGTGTGCTACAATCAGGAAGAACCAAGAAGAAGCAAAGGAAGCATTGCCCATGAATGATCAGCTATTGATGATGGACGCCCCCCTCTCCCAGCCCCTGGCGGCGCGGCTGCGGCCGGAAACGCTGGATGAAATCGTGGGCCAGCGGCAGCTGCTGGGCCCGGGCCGGGTGCTGCGCCGGATGATCGAGCAGGACGCGGTGACCTCCATGATTTTCTGGGGGCCCCCGGGGGTGGGGAAAACCACCCTGGCCACGGTGATCGCCCGGCAGACCAGGGCGAAGTTTATCGACTTTTCCGCCGTCACCAGCGGCATCAAAGAGATCCGCGCCGTGATGCAGGAGGCGGAGCATAACCGGGTCTACGGGGAAAAGACCATCGTGTTCGTGGATGAAATCCACCGGTTCAACAAGGCCCAGCAGGACGCCTTTCTGCCCTTTGTGGAAAAGGGCAGCATCATCCTGATCGGGGCCACCACGGAAAACCCCTCCTTCGAGGTCAACGGGGCGCTTTTGTCCCGGTGCAAGGTGTTTGTGCTCAAAGGCCTGACGGAGGAGGACATTCTTTTCCTGCTGAAGCGCGCCCTGACCGATCCCCGGGGCTTTGGCCGCCAGCAGGTGGAGGCGGAGGAGGATACCCTGCGCCTCATTGCCGCCTTTGCCAACGGCGACGCCCGCATGGCCCTGTCCACCCTGGAGATGGCGGTGCTCAACGGCGAAATGGAGGGCGGCGTCACCCGGGTGACCCGGGAAACGGTGGAGCAGTGCACCTCCCGGAAATCCCTTTTATACGATAAAAACGGGGAGGAACACTATAACCTGATTTCCGCCCTCCATAAATCCATGCGCAATTCTGACCCGGACGCGGCGGTGTATTGGCTGGCCCGGATGCTGGAGGCGGGAGAGGACCCGATTTACGTGGCCCGGCGGGGGGCCCGCTTTGCCAGCGAGGACGTGGGCCTGGCTGATCCCCGGGCCCTGGAAATCGCCATTGCCGCCTATCAGGCCTGCCATTTGATCGGCATGCCGGAATGCACCGTGCATTTGACCCAGGCGGTGGTCTATATGAGCCTGGCCCCCAAATCCAACGCCCTGTATATGGCCTATGAGGAGGCGAAGCAGGACGCCCTGGCCCAGCTCAGCGAACCCGTTCCCCTGCATATCCGGAATGGGGTGACCGGCCTGATGCGGGATTTGGGCTATGGGAAAGGGTATCAGTACGCCCACGATACCGCCGCAAAGCTCACCGACATGCGCTGCCTGCCCGATTCCCTGCTGGGCAGGGAATATTACCATCCGACCGACCAGGGCCTGGAATATAAGTTCCGGGACCGCCTGGAGCAGATCAAGGCATGGAAAAAGGAACATCAAAAATAATGCCGGAAAGCCTTCCGGGCGTTAGGAGTGAGGAGTGAGGAGTGAGGAGTTATTTGTTCCTTGCTCCTTTTTTCATTGAGCCGTTTTTTGATTGGGGGCTAAGAAAATTTTTTCTCCCTGTCCGGCAGGAAAAGGATGAATTGCGGTGAATAGGGGAATTTGGGTTAGGTTGATGTCTTTCTTTCCGCCGCCCATGAATGCGTGTTTCCCATGGGAAGCGAAAAGGAAGGCTGTGAAATATTATTTCCGAACCTTCATCACCAATACTACAGGAGAATGGGGGAAATGTGATTGGAAATGAATGAAAGATTGCAGGCCCTGGCGATGGAAAAAGCGGCGCTCCACCTTGGCGACGCCGAGCGGGTGGCCAAGCAGCACGCCGAAGGCAAAAGCACCGCCCGGGAGCGGGCTGCCAAGCTCTTTGACGCGGGCAGCTTTGTGGAGATCGACGCCCTGCGCAGCGACAGCAACGCCGTGGCGGGCACCGGCACGGTGAACGGCCAGGCGGTGTACTGCTTCGCCCAGGACTTTTCTTCCTGCGGCGGCGCTATGACCGCGGCCCAGGCGGGCAAAATGCTCAAGGTGCTGAAAATGGCCCAGGTGACCGGCTCGCCCGTGGTGGCCATGCTGGACAGCGCCGGAATCAAGCTGAACGAGGATATGAACGCCCTGCCCGCTTACGCGGAAATCATGAGCGCCATGGCGCGCCTGTCCGGCGTGTGCCCCATCATCACCTGCGTGATGGGCCCCTGCGCGGGCATGGCCGCCATGATGACCCAGCTGAGCGATATCAACATCCAGGTGAAAAAGACCGGCGAAATCCGGCTGCACACCGCCCAGGTCATGAACAGCGAAAAGGGCCGGGAAAAGACCGCCCAGCAGCTCTTCGGCGCGGATACCATGGACGCCCAGGGCGCTGTGGCGCTGGTGGCGGAAAACGAGGAAGAAGCCTTCTCCCTGATTTCTTCCCTGATCGATCTGCTGCCCGCCTCCAACATGGAGGACGCGCCCATCGCCGACGGGGAAGATCTGAACCGGCTCACCGCCGTGTCCGACCCCGAGGAAGCCGCCGCGCTGATGGCGGACCTGGCCGACGGCGG
>CAMOUF010000285.1 GCA_946626395.1 uncultured Clostridia bacterium | reverse complement strand
GCAGGCGCGGTAAATCTGCTCCAGCAGCAGCACCCGGGCCAATTGATGGGGAAAGGTCATTTTGGACAGGGACAGCTTTTCATCCGCCCGCTTTACAACAGCCGGAGACAATCCCAGGCTGCCGCCGATAACAAACACCAGCCGCTGGCCCCTTTGATCGTTCTCCGCGATCTTTTGGGCAAAGGCTTCGCTGGTGAACTGGGGCCCGTCGATGCACATGGCGATCACCCGGTCGGCGGGCTTTAAACGGGACAGGATACTTTCCCCTTCCTTTTCCATCACCTGCCGCCGGTCGGCGTCGGAGGCGTTGGCGGGTTCCGGCAAATCGGGCAGCTCGATCACTTCAAAGCGTCCAAAGCGGGAAAGACGCTTCCCGTATTCCTCCGCCGCCCCGGAAAAATACTTTTCTTTCAGCCGCCCCACGCACACAATGGCCGCGTTCATTTTTCAAGCAGCGGAATCACCGCTGCCAGATCAGGCAGAACATAATCCACATACGGCGACAAGACTTCCGTATAAGGAATCACGTCCGGCACCATGATCACCGTCATGCCCGCGTTTCTTCCCGCCTGCACGCCATGAACGGAGTCCTCCAGCACCAGGCAGTTTTGGGGCGCAGCATGAAGCGCCGCCGCCGCTTTCAGGAACACATCCGGCGCAGGCTTGGAGGGCAGGCCGTTGCCGGTGACCAGCGCTTCAAAATAGCCGATCACGTCCACACTGGTCAGATAGGTAGTAATGCTGGGAAGGCCGCTGGAGGAAGCCACCGCCATGGGTACGCCCTCGGCCTTCAGCGTATCCAGCAGCTCCCGAGCCCCTTTTTTCAGGGGGATACCGCCCCGCTTCGCCAGGTCGCACATGGCAGTCCTGAAATCCAGAAACAGCCGGTCCGCGTCCAGGTCGGGGAAAAACTGATGATAAAAATCACTGGAGGACTGCCTGTTGGCGCCCAGGGTCTGGCGCACCATGTCAATGGGAATATCGTATCCCTGCAAAGCGCCGCAGTCATGCATCACGTTCAGGCCGATGCGCTCGCTGTCCATGAGCAGACCGTCCATGTCGAAAATCACTGCCTGGGGCTTCATTCGTCGTCCACCACCACAAAGCTGTCCGTCAGGAAATCCCAAAGGGCCTGACGGTTCATTTCAAAGTTCACTTCTTTGGTCGCCATGCCGGAGAGGGGAAATTCGCAATAGCTGTATGTGCCCTTGTTGAAGTTCTCAATGGTGGGGCTCACCTCATACCATTCGCCGCTGCCGTTCTGTTTGGAAGGATTGCTGATGGGCATGCGGATAGTTTCCACGGGCGTGCCCTTCACGTCCATGGCCAGATCCAGGGCAGCCATCAGGTCGTCCACGGTCATGTTGGTATAAACGATATTGGCAAGGATGGTATCCAGCAGCCGCAGGGCGTCGTCATAGGTAATATCCTTGAGGCTGTCGGCGATGGCGGTGAGCACCATCTGGTCCCGGTAGGTGCGTCCATAATCCTGATGGTCGGAATAGGTTTCCCCGTCTGCATGGAGATATTCCGCCGTTTCGATCTTGCGGATGCGCATATAGATCACCGCCGCGTGGCCGGAAAAATGGTAGACGCCGCCCCGGCCTTCTGTGATGGCTGGGGTGGTGGAGGAGGAAGAAATGGAATAACGCTTCAAATACGTGGCTTCCCGGTTGGTGATGTTGATGTCCACTCCGCCCACGGCATCGATGATATTTTCCACCTGCTTGAAATCCACAACGATGAATTTTTCAATGTTCAGATCAAAGTGGCGGTTGATGGTTTCCACCAGGGTCTGGATGCCCTGCTTCCCATCGATGCCCGTTTTGGTTTTGGGGCTGCGCAGATCCATGATGTTGTTGATGCGGCCAAAGGAGCCGTCCTCATGCTGGATGAGCATATCCCGGATAAAGCTGGTGAGCATCACCCGCTGAGCATACTCGTCCACCGTCACCAGCATCAGCCCGTCGGTATGGTTGCCGGAGCGGGTCAGGTCCGCCGCCCAGGAATCCACGCAGATGAGCATATAATGATGCAGTCCCTTGGGGGTGGGAGTGCGTTCCTCCTTGGACAGAGTGGGGATGGGGTTGGGCTCCTCCGCGGCCAGCGCAGCGGGGAATACGCCCAGAATCAGGGAAAAAAGCAGCAAAAAGGTCAGTGCGCGTTTCATTGGTTTTCCTCCGTCTCCGATTCTTGAGGTTCATACTTTTCCAGCTTCACGCCGGTTTCGCCGAAAATTTCCAGGGTGAACGCGTCAGGATAGCCCTGCTCATAAATCACCCGGCGGATCCCGGCGTTGACGATCATTTTGGCGCAGATGGAGCAGGGCTGATGGGTGCAGTACAGCGTGGCCCCGTCGATGCTGATGCCCAGCTTGGCCGCCTGCAGAATAGCGTTCTGCTCGGCATGGGCGGCATAGCACACCTCCGCCCGGGTGCCGCTTTCAATGCCCAGCTTCCGCCGCAGGCATTCGCCTTTTTCCCGGCAGGTTTTCATGCCCGCGGGGGCCCCGTTGTAGCCGGTGGTCATAATGCGCTTATCCTTCACGATCACCGCGCCGATGGCCCTGCCGGGGGCGAAGCAGCTGGTCCAGGAGGATACCACCCGGGCCATTTCCATAAACCGGATATCCCATTTATCCATGGCAAAAAACTCCTTTCGGGGCAAGCTCAGGCCATTTGACCCTGCCGGTACAGGGCGATGAATTCCCTCAGCAGCCTTTCTTCGCTTGCGCAGGCCTCTGCGGCCTTGATTTCGTATTCCCGGCCGTCGCCGTCCCGGGTGTCGGATATGGCGCGCACGGCGGCGTAGGGCACCTGCATTTCATAGCAGCACTGGGCGATGGCCCCGCCCTCCATATCGCAGGCGGCAGCGCCGAATGCATCCGCCAGGAAATTCTTTTTTTCCGCGCCCACGATGAATTGATCGCCGGTGGCGATGGCTCCCTCCTCCCAGCGGATGGCGGCCTGCTCCGCCGCCTGCCTGAGCATTTGGGTCAGCTTTG
>CAMOUF010000284.1 GCA_946626395.1 uncultured Clostridia bacterium | reverse complement strand
TCCTGGCGGCCAAATCCACCCGGCAGCCCGCCGCGCCGCTTCTGGACGCGCTGGCCGTGTCCGGGGCGCTGGTGATCGCTTTGGCCCGGCTGGCGGAATATTTCAGCGGGGAGGGCATCGGGCCCTATGTGGAAAACGAGGCCCTGCAATTCTTTCCCCTGGCGGTGTTCCGGGCGGATTATGAAATCTGGTATCTGGCGGTGTTCGTGCTGGAGGCCCTGGCCGCGCTGGCGATATTCTTGATCCTGCTTCGCCGTCAGCGCCCGGCGGGCCATTCCGCCCGGCTGTTTCTGCTGTTGTACAGCGCCTGCCAATTGACCCTGGAAAGCCTGCGGCGGGATCACGCGCCCCGGTGGCTGTTCGTGCGGGTGAACCAATTGACGGCCATTCTGGTGATCGTGGGCCTGATGCTGTTCGCCCTGATCCGCTGGGCGCGGGCGAAAGAAAAGCCCCTGTCCGGGAAGCGGGCCGCTTTCCTGTGGGGGACGGTGGCCGTCTGCGCGGGGATCATCGTGGCCATGGAGTTTTCCTTTGACGGAAAAATATTGCAGGATCTGCCCGTCTGGGCGGGCTATGGGATCATGGCCCTAAGTTCCCTGGGCATTGGCGCGGCGGCACATAGCCTGATCTTTTCTCAAAAAGCATAAAATCAAAAACACCGTTCATGGGAGAACACATCTCCGGTGAACGGTGTTTTCCACTATAATCTGAAAATAACATGATCAGGGAGAATTCGCCATGAGCCAGGTTTTCCAATTTGCCTTTCTCGGAGCGGTTCCCCCAGTAGTCATTATTATGCTTCCGCGCTGACGGCGGGCTGCTTGGCGCCGATGCGGGCGGTGTATTTGAAAAGCAGAGGATACACGGCAAAGTCCACAAAGGCCACGATGGCGTAGCGGGCGCAGCGCACCCACAGGGCCGCCGCAGAGCCGCTGTCCAGAAATTCCTTGGAGAAGGGCAGCTTCAGCAGCGTGTTCAGGGCGAAGAACACCGCGCCGCCGCCCAGCACCCGCAGCACGCACCGCAGGATGCTTTTCGTGTTTTCAAACCGGACAAACTTTTCTTCCGCCGCCGTGCCCAGGATAAAGCCCAGCAGCAGTCCCAGGCCGGAATAATAATCAGCGCTTTTGCAGTAAAACACGCCGGGCAGGGCGGTCACAAGCAGCAGGCCGTACAGCAGCCATTGATTTTTGATTTTTTCCTGCAGCCAGGGCACCAGGAAAACCGCCAGCAGGGCCAGGGCCCAGCCGCACAGCACATCCGTGGGATAATGCGCGCCTACCGTGACCCGGGAAAAGCCCACCAGCAGGGGAACGATCACCGCCAGGGCCACGGCCCACTTCTTTTTGAGCTGCAGGGCCAAGGCTCCAATCAGTCCCATGGCGCTGGTGGAATGGCCGCTGGGGAAGGAATAGCCCTGGGCGGCAATGTTCATCGGATCGGCGCCGGGCTCCACCACCCGCAGAATCTTGATGCTTTCGTGATCCATGTAGGGCCTGCGGCGCAGGGCGATGTTTTTGATCATGGGGTTCCATACCGTGCCCATCAGCACGGTCAGGCCTACGGTCTTTCCCATGCGCTTGTTCAGGCCCCAGTACAGAAAGCCCAGCACCAGGATCATGAACAGCTCCTCGCCAAAGGCGGACAGGAAGGAAATGACGGAAATGGCCGAGCTGCCCAAATGAGCCTGGAACCATTCCATCAGGCTGACTTCAAAGGGAAAAAAGAAGGTGTTGCCGGTGAGGGTCATTTTGTTTCATCCTTTCAGGCGTATCTTTTGCAGCATCATTGTATCATCGAACCAGGGGAAATACAACCCCGCAAAGGAAGAATGATCTTTTGCTTAAATCGTTCAGCCGTGGTTCCTTTGCTGCTTCCATTGTACCGGGTTCTAAGCTGATCATGTGCAACACAAACAGCTTGCCGATGCGGAAAGGCAAACTTGCTTAGAACTTGGAACTTTGAACTTAGAACTTAGAACTCGATCCCGATTCAACTTGTTCTTCATGTACTCTGCATCAGTGCTCCGCCTTGCGCATGCGTTCCCGGCGGCGGCGGGAGGGCTGGTGCTTGTCTATGGGCGTGTCGCCCCGGAGGGCAAAGAGCTGGTCCCGCAGCTTGGCGGCCTTTTCAAAGTCCAGGGCGGAAGCGGCGGTGAGCATCTGATCCTCCAATTGCTTGATCCATTCGTCCTTTTCGCCGCTGTCCATGGCCTCGGGAATTTCCTCGCTGGCCTTGTCCGTGATTTCCAGCAGCGCCCGCACGGCGGTTTTCACGGATTCGGGGGTGATGTTGTTTTCTTTGTTATAAGCCTCCTGCAAAGCCCGGCGGCGGTTGGGTTCCCCGATGGCGGCCATCATGGAGTCCGTGGGCGCGTCGGCGTACATGATCACCCGGCCTTCCACGTTCCGGGCGGCGCGGCCGATGGTCTGGATCAGGCTGGTTTCGGAGCGGAGGAAGCCCTCCTTGTCCGCGTCCAGGATGGCCACCAGGGCCACTTCCGGCAAATCCAAGCCTTCCCTGAGCAGGTTGATGCCCACCAGTACATCGTATTCCCCCATGCGCAGTTCCCGGATCAGCTTGGTACGCTCCAGGGTCACGATGTCCGAATGGAGATACCGCACCCGGATGCCCAATTCGTCCAGGTAGTCCGTCAGGCGTTCGGCCATTTTCTTGGTCAGGGTGGTCACCAGCACCCGTTCGCCTTTCTCCACCACCTTGTTGATTTCGCCCACCAAATCGTCCACCTGCCCGGTGGCGGGGCGCACGATGATCTTGGGATCCAGCAGTCCCGTGGGCCGGATGATCTGCTCCACGATCTGGCTGGCCCGCTCCCGCTCGTAGGGCGCGGGGGTGGCGGACACGTAAATCACCTGCTGGACCCGCTGGTCGAACTCCTCGTAGGTCAGGGGCCGGTTGTCAAAAGCCGAGGGCAGGCGGAAGCCGTATTCCACCAGCATCTTTTTCCGGGCCCGGTCCCCGGCGTACATGGCGCGGATCTGGGGCACCGTCACATGGCTTTCATCGATCATCACCAGGAAGCCCTTGGGAAAATAATCCAGCAGGGAATAGGGCGGGTCCCCGGGCTGGCGGCCGTCAAAGTAACGGCTGTAGTTTTCGATGCCCGTGCAGAAGCCGATTTCCCGCAGCATCTCGATGTCGTACTTGGTGCGCTGTTCGATACGCTGAGCCTCCAGCAGCTTGCCCTCCGCCTCAAAGGCGGCTTTCCGGGCGTACATGTCCGCCTCGATGCGGGCGATGTTCTCCTCCCGGTTTTCCACGGAGGTGGCGTAGTGGGTGGCGGGGAAGATAGCGGCGTGCTGCACGGTATGCAGCATATGGCCGTCCACCACGGAAAACTCACAGATACGGTCGATCTCATCGCCGAAAAACTCCACCCGGATGCCATTTTCCCGCTGTCCGGCGGGGATCACCTCCACCGTATCCCCACGAACGCGGAAATTTCCGCGCTCAAACGCCACATCGTTGCGTTCGTACTGAATATCCACCAGCCGCCTGAGCAGCTCCTCCGGGGCCAATTGCATGCCCGGGCGCAGGGAAATCATCTGCCCTTCGTATTCGCTGGGGTCGCCCATGGAATAAATGCAGGAAACGGAAGCCACAATAATCACGTCGTTCCGCTCCTTCAGGGCGGCGGTGGCGCTGTGGCGCAGCCGGTCGATTTCCTCGTTGACAGATGCGTCCTTTTCAATATAGGTGTCGGAGGAGGGAATATAGGCTTCCGGCTGGTAGTAATCATAATATGAAACAAAATATTCCACCGCGCTGTCCGGGAAGAAGGCTTTGAACTCCGCGCACAGCTGGGCGGCCAGGGTTTTGTTGTGGGCGATCACTAGGGTGGGCCGCTGCACCTTTTCAATGACGGAAGCCATGGTGAAGGTTTTGCCCGAGCCCGTCACCCCCAGCAGCACCTGGGCGGGCATCCCCGCCTTCACCCCCTGGGACAGCGCCTCAATGGCCTGGGGCTGATCCCCCCGGGCGGTATAGGGAGCCTTTAACACAAACTGACCCATGAAAAATCCTCCTGAAAAAGAAAACATTTGTTTCCATTTCATTGTACCATAGATTCCATGCTTTGCCAACAATAAAATATTGGCTGGGATCGGACGGAGAAGCCTGCGCTGCTTGGGCTTATGCTGATAAAAACTTGCTGGAAGCGGCTTTTCAGGCGCTGGACAACGGGGAAAAATGCTTTGAACCGGGGCACAATGACCGCGAAACGAAATTCGCTTTGCGGAGGTGAAACCCATGCCCCAGTATCAGATCGGCCATTCGCCGAGGCTTTCCGGGGAAGCCAGGGTGAGCACGGCAAAAAACGCGGTGCTACCCATTTTAGCGGCGGCGCTTCTGACCCAGGAGGAAATCATTCTGCATCATATTCCCACTTTAACGGACGTGAACAACATGCTGGCCATCCTGCGCTCCTGCGGGGCGGAGGCGGAAAGCGAGGGAGGGGACGTGCGGGTCCGCGCCGTGGCGGCGGGCAGCCCGGAAGAAATGTCCCTGCTGCGCACCATGCGGGCCTCAGTGCTGATTTTAGGGCCGCTGTGCGCAAGGAACGGAGAATGCGTTTTCACCATGCCGGGGGGCTGCGCCATCGGGCAGCGGCCCATTGACCTGCATATAAAAGGCCTGCGCAAATTGGGAGCCCAGGTGGCGCAGGCGGGGGACGCAGTCCGGGTGACGGGGACACTGAAAGGCGCGAATATTTATCTGGATTTTCCCAGCGTGGGCGCTACGGAAAACCTGGTCATGGCCGCCGTTCTGGCCCAGGGCGTCACCCGCATTGAAAACGCCGCCAAGGAGCCGGAAATCGTGGACCTGTGCCGTTTCCTTTCCGCCATGGGCGCACGCATCGCCGGGGCGGGCACCGGGAATATCATCGTGGAGGGCGTGCCGCGGCTTCACGGAGCGGAATATACCCCCATTCCCGACCGCATCGAAGCGGGCACCCTGGCCTGCGCCGCGGCGCTGACCGATGGCAGCGTGCTGCTTTCCGGGGCCCGGATGGAGCACATGCGGGCGGTGCTGTTCAAGCTGTCCGAATCCGGGGTGATCGTGCAGGAGGACGCCCGGGGCATCCGCCTGCGGGGCAGGGCCCGCCAGCCCATGGAGGCCCGTACCTTATCCTACCCCGGCTTCCCCACGGACATGCAGGCCCCGCTGATGGCGGTGGCCACCCAGACCCACGGCTTATCCGTGTTCCTGGAAACCATTTTTGAAAACCGGTACATGCATGTGGTGGAGCTGAAGCGCATGGGGGCCCAGATCCGGGTGGAGGGGCAATTGGCCCTGATCCAGGGCGGACGGCCCCTGAACGGCGCCCACGTCACCGCCACCGACCTGCGGGCCGCCGCCGCGCTGATGCTGGCCGGTTTGGCCGCCGAAGGGCAGACCTTGCTGTCTGACCCGGCGGGGCATCTGATGCGGGGCTATGACGGATTGGAGGAAAAGCTCCGCGCCCTGGGCGCGGACGCGATGATTATTAGGCAATAGGCAATAGAAAAAAGAGTGGAGAGTACAGAAAATATAGCACACGCAAGGAAGGAATGGAGATTTGGAACAACTAAAAGATCTGAACTCTCGTACTTTTTTTGCCTAAGTAAGCACTGATCAATTCAGCATCTTGCATAGAAACACATCATAGAGACAAGACAAAATGTAGGGGCGGATATCATCCGCCCGAAAAAGCTGGCATTACGAATGTTGGAAAACCAAGTACACGAAACGATTCTCT
>CAMOUF010000283.1 GCA_946626395.1 uncultured Clostridia bacterium | reverse complement strand
TTTTCGTTCCTAATCGTAACAGCGGGAGTCAATATAATATATCTCTACCATGATCTTATCGAATAGCTTTTCTTGGAAGGGGGTCTGGGGGAAACCATTCTTTGGGCTCCAAAGAATGGTTTCCCCCAGAAAATCACCCTTCATAACATGTCTGTTAGCATTCTAAAGTCTTACGTTTTTTAGAACTATCAATCCTACTGCATAAAGAAAGGAGAATCGATCATGAACGATACCAGACTGACCGCCGCGGTGATCACCGTCAGTGACAAAGGTTTTCGGGGCGAGCGGGAGGACACCAGCGGCCCCGCGCTGTGCGCAATGCTCCGGGAGCAGGGGTGGGACGTGGTTTACACCGCCCTGGTGCCCGACGAAAAGGACATGATCCAAAAGGAACTGATTGCCTGCGCCGATGAAAAGAAAATCGCCCTGGTGCTGACCACCGGGGGCACGGGTTTTTCGCCCCGGGACGTGACCCCGGAGGCCACGCTCCAGGTAGTGGAGCGGCTGGCCCCCGGCCTCCCGGAAGCCATGCGGGCGGAAAGCATGAAGATCACGCCCCACGGCTGCCTGTCCCGGGAAACGGCGGGCATTCGGGGCGGCACCCTGATCATCAACCTGCCCGGCAGCAAAAAAGCGTCCACGGAAAACCTGGCCGCCGTTTTAAAGCCCATCCGCCATGGGGTGGATATGCTGCGATCCGCTGGGTCCGCCGACTGCGCCGCCCCGGAAAAGCCCGCCCGGAAGCCCCGGCCCTCCATGGACCAATGGCTGCGGGAGGCCAAGGCCGACCCCGACGCCGATAAGGTGGGCATGTATCTGACCCACAACGGCGTGGTGCGTTCCACTGCCCGCAGCCGGGTGCGCCAGGGGGACGAAAGCGCCCGGCCCGTGACCGGCATGCGTTTTTCCTATGACCGGGAAAAAACCGAAGCCGCCATCGCGGAAGCGAAAAAGCTGGAGGGCGTGTATTTCATCCGGGTCTGGCTCAACGAGGGCGATTTGCAGGTGGGGGACGATATCATGTATGTCTTGATCGGCGCGGACATCCGGCCCCACGCGGTGAAGGCCCTGGAAACCTTGGTTGGCGCCATCAAAAGCACCTGCGTGAAGGAACAGGAGCTGTACGAATAAGCCCGCTATTGCCTGCCGCCTAACGCCTATTGCCTATTGCCTGAAAAAGAGGGGGACCCAATCATGAAGGAAGCCTTATCCACGGAAAGCCTGAAATATCTGCGGCTGCTGGGGGAGCAGTATCCCACCATCGAAGCCCTGTGCACGGAGATCACCCGGCTCAGCGCCCAGCTCAGCCTGCCCAAGGGCACCGAGCATTTCATGAGCGACATTCACGGGGAATACGAAGCCTTCTGCCATATCATGAACAACTGCTCCGGGGTGATCCGGGAGAAGGTGAAGCTGTGGCTGGGCGGTGTGCTGACCCAGAACGAGGCGGACGAATTCTGCACCCTGATCTATTACCCCTCCGCCATCCTGCGCCAGCACCGGCAGAAGGGCACCGATACCCCGGCCTGGTACCGCTCCCAGGTGGAGCACATGGTGCATCTGGCCCGGATGCTTTCCTCCAAGTATACCCGGGCCCAGGTGCGAAAAGCCATGCCGGAGGACTGGGCCTTCCTGCTGGACGAGCTGATGCACTACCAGGACGAAATCGCCGCCCAGACCGAGCAGGAGGACAACCGCCGCCGCTATCACGACGCCATCATTTCCTCCCTCATCGCCCCCTCCAGCTGCGGCAGCCTGATCAAGGCTTTGGCGGCGCTGATCAAATCCCTGGCCGTGGACAGGCTGCATGTGGTGGGCGATATTTTCGACCGGGGCCCCCGGGCGGACAGCATCATGGATATCCTGATGAAGCATCACGCGGTGGACATTGAATGGGGCAACCACGACATCCTGTGGATGGGCGCGGCCTCCGGCAGCGAAGCCTGCATCGCGGCGGTGCTGCGCAATTCCCTGGCTTACAGCAATATGGATATCCTGGAGCGGGGCTATGGCATTCCCCTGCGGCCCCTGGCCCTGTTCGCGGAAAAGCTGTATCCTGATCTTCCGTCGGACAAGGCCATGCTCCAGGCCGTGACCATCATGATGTTCAAGCTGGAGGGCCAGCTTGTCCAGCGCAACCCGGAATTTGAAATGCAGGACCGGCTGCTGCTGCATAAGCTGGACACGGAGCACAGGCAAATCGAAATCGACGGGGAAATCTGGCCGGTCAAGGAAATGACCTGGCCCACCCTGAACAAGGAAAACGCCTATGCCCTCTCTCCCGAAGAAGAGGAGCTGATGGCAAAAATGCGCCACGCCTTCACCCATTCCCTGCGGCTCCATGAGCACATCGCCTTTCTGTACCGCCGGGGCTGGATGTACAAGGTATACAACGGCAATTTGCTGTTCCACGGCTGCGTGCCCCTGTCCCCGGACGGCACCTTCCTGAAAAAGCGGCTGGGGGGCCAGCTCATCAGCGGCAAAGCCTTCATGGACTATGCCGACCAGATCGCCCGCCAGGCCTTCTATACCGGCGACAGCTACGCCCTGGACTTTATGTGGTATCTTTGGTGCGGCACCGATTCCCCGGTCTGCGGCCGCCAGGTGAAAACCTTCGCCCGGGCCTACATCCCCGACGAACGGGCCTGGCACGAGCCCCGGAACGCGTATTATACCTTCTATAACGAAGAAGAAAAGTGCCGGGAAATTTTGGCAGAGTTCGGCCTGACCAGCGAGGAATCCCATATCATCAACGGCCACACCCCCGTCCGGGTCACCCACGGGGAAAGCCCGCTGAAGGGCAACGGGAGGCTGGTGGTCATTGACGGCGGGTTCAGCCGCGCCTATCAGAAAACCACCGGCATCGCGGGCTACACCCTGATTTCCAACAGCCATGGCATGCGCCTCATGAGCCACCAGCCCTTCACCTCCATCCGGGACGCCCAGGAAACCGGCCGGGACATTCATTCCCAGTCCTTCGAGTTCACCTCCTATCCGGAGCGCAAATATGTGAAGGACACCGATTACGGCAAGGTGCTCTCCGAACGCATGAACGATTTGGTGCGCCTGCTGGGGGCGTACCGCACGGGCGAAGTGAATATGCAAAAGTAAGGTTCTAAGTTCCAAGTTCCAAGTTCTAAGCGAATGGTGTTCTTCGCTGGCACGGCGATTTGTGCAGAGCAAAATCAGCTTGGAACTTATAACTTGGAACTCTTCTTATGATCGAATGTGTTTTCAAACGGTTCCGGCTTCCTGTCGCCAATGGGCGGTATTTTAGCGTAAACGGCGGAAAAAGCCGTAAAATGCAATTGAAAAAACGGAAAAAATATGGCATAATAAAACAGATAGCAATTCATCCATCCAAGCGACATTTCCCGGTATTTCCAGAAAAAACAAGAAAGAAGATGATGCGGTCATGGCAAACAACGCGATCGTCGGCCAGAGCGGCGGCCCCACCTCGGTGATCAACGCCAGCCTGGCGGGCGTATTCCAGGCGTGTCAGATGCGGGGCGCGGATCATGTGTACGGCATGCTCCACGGCATCCAGGGCCTGCTGGACGAAAAGGTGTGCGACCTGGGCCAGCGCCTTTCCTCCTTCATCGACATCGAGCTGCTCAAGCGCACCCCCTCTTCCTTCCTGGGCTCCTGCCGCTACAAGCTGCCGGACTTCAAGGATCATGAAGACGTATATGAAAAGCTGTTCAAGATCCTGGAGAAGCTGGAAATCCGCTGGTTCTTCTATATCGGCGGCAACGACAGCATGGACACCATCAACAAGCTGAGCCAGTACGGCAAGCAGATCGGCTCTCCCATCCGCTTCATGGGCGTGCCCAAGACCATCGACAACGACCTGATGCTCACCGACCATACCCCCGGCTACGGCTCCGCTGCCAAGTACATCGGCGTAGTAATGAAGGAAATCATCCGGGACGCCACCGTGTACGGCACCAATTTCGTCACCATCGTGGAGGTCATGGGCCGCAACGCAGGCTGGCTCACCGCCGCCGCCGCCCTGGCCCGGGGTGAGGACTGCGAGGGCGTGGATTTGATCTGTCTGCCTGAAATCCCCTTCCACACGGACCGGTTCCTGGAGAAGGTGGAAAAGATGCAGAAGGAGCGCGCCAGCGTGGTGATCGCCGTTTCCGAGGGCGTGAAGCTGCCGGACGGCCGCTTCGTCTGCGAGCTGTCCGACGACGCTCGCACCGTGGACGCCTTCGGCCATATCAACTTAAACGGCACCGCCCGGTATCTTTCCAACCTGGTGGCCCGGAACCTGCCCACCCGCACCCGGCCCGTGGAGCTGAGCATATTGCAGCGCTGCGCCGGTCACGTGACCAGCCGCACCGATATTACCGAGGCCTTCCAGGTAGGCGGCGCGGCGGCCAAGGCGGCCTTCGAGGGGGAAACCGCCAAGATGGTGGCCTTGAAGCGCCTGAGCAACGATCCCTACCAGTGCACCACCGAATTGGTGGATATCGACCGGGTGGCCAACCTGGAAAAGAAGGTGCCCCTGGACTGGATCAACGACACGCGCACCGATATGCTGCCGCCTTTCCTGGCCTACGCCCGGCCCCTGATTCAGGCGGAGCTGACGCCGATTTATATTAACGGCTTGACACAGCACATCGTGGAAGAATAAAATAGAATCAGCCCAATTTACCAAGGAGGAAATTCCCATGACCGAAATGATGCAGCAGCTCAAAAAAATCGGCATCATCCCTGTGGTGGTGCTCAGCGACGTGAAGGACGCCCTGCCCCTGGCTGAGCGCCTGATGAAGGGCGGCCTGCCCTGCGCGGAGGTCACCTTCCGCACCGCCGCCGCCGAAGAATCCATCCGGCAGATCGCCAAGGCGTTTCCCGAAATGATCGTGGGCGCGGGCACCGTGCTCACCACCGACCAGGCGGACCGGGCCATCGACGCGGGCAGCAAGTTTATCGTGTCCCCCGGCTTCAATCCCAAGGTAACGGAATATGTGATGAAGAAGGGCGTGCCCATGACGCCCGGCGTCTGCACGCCCACCGAAATCGAAGCGGCCATGAGCCTGGGCCTGGACGTGCTCAAGTTCTTCCCCGCCGAGCCTTCGGGCGGCCTGGGCATGATCAAGGCTGTGTGCGCCGCCTATGTGAACCTGCAGATCATGCCCACCGGCGGCATCAACGCCAATAACGTGCGCGACTATCTCAAGTACGACCGGATCGTGGCCTGCGGCGGCAGCTGGATGGTAAACGGCAAGCTGATCGCGGAAGGCAAGTTCGACGAAATTGAAAACCTTGTCCGCGAAGCCGCGGGCATTGTGAAAGAAATCAGGGGGTAATGAAAAATGTCTGTGAAAGTTGTAACCTTCGGTGAAATCATGCTGCGCTTAAAGAGCCCGGGCTATGAACGCCTGATGCAGTCTCCCGTGCTGGAAGCCACCTTCGGCGGCGGCGAAGCCAACGTTTCCGTGTCCCTGGCCAATTATGGCATGGACACCGCTTTTGTCACCGTCCTGCCCGACAACGATCTGGGCAAGGCCTGCGCCCGGGAGCTGCGGGGCTTTGGCGTGGACGTGAGCAACATCGTGTACAAGTCCGGCCGCATGGGCATCTATTATCTGGAAACCGGCGCCGTGCAGCGCCCCAGCAAGGTCATCTATGACCGGGCGGGCAGCGCTATCGCCGAAGCCGACGGCACCGAAATCGATTGGGAAAAGGTC
Source organism: uncultured Clostridia bacterium (assembly GCA_946626395.1). GTDB lineage: Bacteria > Bacillota > Clostridia > Christensenellales > Aristaeellaceae > RUG563. The sequence goes on along the minus strand of CAMOUF010000283.1, from coordinate 550 downwards.
TTTGACGGCGCCACCTGGTTCCACATCACCGGCATTTCCCCCGCCATCTCCCAGGGCGCGGCGGACCTGAGCCTGGCCGCCGTGAAGGCCGCCAAGAAGCTGGGCCTGCATGTTTCCTGCGACCTTAACTACCGCAAGAACCTGTGGAAGTACGGCAAGACCGCCGACCAGGTGATGCGCGAGCTGGTCAAGTATGTGGACACCGTGATCGCCAATGAAGAGGACTTCCAGAAGGCCCTGCTGCTCAAGACCGAATCCGCCGGCAGCGTGGAAGAGGGCGAGCTGAACCTGGACAACTACAAGGCCATCGCCAAGCTGGCCATGGACACCTTCCCCAACATTCAGCGGGTGGCCATCACCCTGCGCGAATCCAAGTCCGCTAACCACAACGACTGGAGCGCCTGCCTCTATAACGGCAAGGACTTCTTCGTTTCCCGCAAGTACCGCATCACCGACATCGTGGACCGCGTGGGCGGCGGCGATTCCTTCGGCGGCGGCCTGATCTACGGCCTGAACACCTACAAGACCGAGCAGGAAGCCCTGGAATTCG
>CAMOUF010000282.1 GCA_946626395.1 uncultured Clostridia bacterium | reverse complement strand
GATTTGAAGGGCACCCTGGACGCCTTCGCCAAGCGCCTGTACGGCCAGGATATCGACGTAAGGTTCCGCCCTTCTTTCTTCCCCTTCACCGAGCCCAGCGCCGAAGTGGACCTGACCTGCGTCAACTGCCATGGCAAGGGCTGCCGCATCTGCAAGGGCACCGGCTGGATCGAGGTGCTGGGCAGCGGCATGGTGAACCCCAAGGTGCTGGAAATGTGCGGCATTGATTCCTCCGTTTATTCCGGCTTCGCCTTCGGCATCGGCCTGGAGCGCATCACCATGCTGCGCTACGGCATCAAGGACTTGCGCCTGCTGTACGAAGGCGACCTGCGGTTCTTAAAGCAGTTCAGGTGAGAAAAGCGATTTGGGGAGGGCGTTTTCAAGGCGCGGATTTCCACGCCCTCAAAAGATTGAAAAGTCCTTTCCCCGCATAAATGGAGGATGAAATAATATGAAAGTATCCATGAAATGGTTAAAGCAATATGCGGACATTCCCGTCACCCCTGCGGAATATGAAAGCCGCATGGTGATGACCGGCACCGGCGTGGAGGGCACGGAGCCCCTGGCCCCCGAATTGGAGGGCGTGGTGGTGGGCCGGGTGCTCACCTGCCGGGATCATGAAAACAGCGATCATCTGCACGTGTGCACCGTGGACGTGGGGGAGAGTGAACCCCTGCAGATCGTGTGCGGCGCGCCCAACGTGAAGGAAGGCATTCTGGTGCCTGTGGCGAAGATCGGGGCCAAGCTGCCCGGCGGCATCGTGATCAAGAAAGGCAAGCTGCGGGGCGTGGAATCCCAGGGCATGCTGTGTTCCGGCCCCGAAATCGGCGTGCCGGTGGAATTATACCCCTCCGTGGGCACGGCGGGCCTGTTGATTTTTAATGAAGAGTATCCCCTGGGCGCGGATGTGAAGCCTATTTTCGGCCTGGATGATACCGTGATCGACTTTGAAATCCTGGCCAACCGGCCCGATTGCCTGTGCGTGTGGGGCGTGGCCCGGGAAACCGCCGTGGCCATGGGCACGGAGCTCAGGCTGCCGGAAATCAAGGTGCAGGAAGCAGGGGGCGATATTCACGACTACGCCAAAGTAGATGTGCTGGAAAGCGATCTGTGCCCCCGGTACGCCGCCAAGGTGATCAAGAATGTGCGAATCAAGGAAAGCCCTGCCTGGCTGCGGCAGTATCTGTATGCCGCGGGCATGCGCTCTATTAACAACGTGGTGGACATCACCAACTTCGTCATGCTGGAAACCGGCCATCCCATGCACGCCTTTGACCTGAGCAAGGTGCGGGGCAATCATATCATCGTGCGCAGGGCGGAAAAGGGCGAAAAGCTCACCACCCTGGACGGCAAGGAATACAGCCTGAACGGCACCGAGCTCATGATCTGCGATGAAGAAGGTCCCACCGGCCTGGCGGGCATCATGGGCGGTGAGGAAAGCGAAATCACCGGGGAAACCAAGGATGTGCTCTTTGAGTGCGCCGCCTTTGACCGAGCCTCCATTCGCGTCACCGCCCGCTCCCTGGGCATCCGCACCGAAGCCAGCGGCCATTTTGAGCGGGGTGTTTCTCCCGCCACCGTGATGGATGCCCTGAACCGGGCCTGCCAGATGGTGAATGAATTGGACGCGGGAGACGTGGTGTCCGGCGTCATTGACTGCTATCCCCATCCCATCCAGCCGGTGACTCTCACTGTTTCCTGCGCCCGCATGGCCCGGCGTGCCGGAGTGGATATCAAGCCCGAAGAAATGGAAGATATTCTTAAAAAGCTCCAGTTCACCGTGTCCCGGAACGGGGATGAAATGGTGGTCACCGCCCCCGCCTTCCGCCAGGATATGGAGCAGGAAGCGGATATCTGCGAAGAAGTGCTGCGCTACGCGGGCTATGAACGCATTCCCATCACCCACCTGCGGGGCGAAACCCCCATGGGCGGCCTGAACGACACGGGACGGCGGGAAGCGGTGCTCCGGGGCCAGCTTACCGGCATGGGCTTCTATGAATCCATGACCTTCTCCTTCATTTCTCCCAAGACCATTGCCATGCTGGGCCTGCCGGAATCCGACCCCCGGAACCAGCCCCTGATGATCCGCAATCCTCTGGGAGAGGATACCTCCTGCATGCGCACCACCCTGCTGCCCGGGCTGCTGAAAACCCTGGCCACCAATATCAAGAATGGCAACGAAAACGCCAAGCTCTATGAACTGGGCACCATTTACGACGCAAAGAACCGCACCGCTGAGGGACTGCCCACCGAAACCCACGAATTGGCCCTGGGCATGTACGGGCAGGGCGCAAATTTCTACGCCATGCGGGGCGTGGTGGAAGCCCTGTGCCGACAGGCGGGCATCACGCCTGCCATCGCTTCCTGCGACGCGCCGTACCTGCATCCCGGCCGCCGGGCCGCCCTGACCGTGGAAGGGGAAACCCTGGCCGTGGTGGGCGAAATGCATCCCGATGCCGCGGAGCGCTTTGACCTGTCCGGCCGGGTATACCTGGCCGTGGTGAATATGCCCATGTTCTTCCGGCTTTCCCGGCCCATGGGCGAAGTGAAGGCCATTGCCCGCTTCCCCGCCGTGAACCGCGACCTGGCTCTGGTGATGAAGGAAACCCAGCAGGTTGGGCCTCTGATGGAAGCCATCCGCCACGGCTGCGGCGCGATGCTGGAGGACATCCGCATGTTTGACGTGTTCCGGGGCGTTCAGATTGGCCTGGGCAATAAGTCCGTAGCCTTCTCCCTGACCTTCCGGGCCGCCGACCATACCCTCACCGACGAGGAAATCACCCGCCTTACCGAAAAGGCCCTCAAGATCAGCAAGGAACAGTTTGACGCCGTGCTGAGGGCATAATCTATCAATTCATTCAAATAAAAACGAAGCCCGTTCTTTGATGAAAAGAGCGGGCTTTTTTGCTGGGTAAAGAGAATGGGGGAAACCACGCTTGGGATGAAAGAACGGGTTCCCCCAGAAATAATTTACATTGTAATTACATCATGCTGTGATACAGGGCTTTGATTTCCTCCACGCTGGTATCCCGAGGGTTGCCGGGGCGGCATGCGTCGGCAAAGGCGCTGTCGGACAGGAACTGCACGTCCTCTTCCTTGAGGATGCCCTTGAGGTTGGCGGGGATGCCCCCGTCCTTGGACAGCTGCTTTACCGCGGCGATGGTGGCCTTGGCGGCGGCGTCATCGTCCATTTCGTCGATGCCATCCACGCCCATGGCTTTGCCGATGGCGCGATAGCGCTTGCCCGCCACGGGAGCGTTGTATTCCAGGCCGAAGGGCAGGATGATGGCGCAGGCTACGCCGTGGGGGGTGTCATACAGGGCGCTCAGGCCATGGGCCATGCTGTGTACGATGCCAAGGCCCACGTTGGAAAAGCCCATGCCCGCGATGTACTGGCCCAGGGCCATGCCTTCCCGGCCGTCAGGATCATTCTGCACGGCGGCGCGCAGGCTGTGGCTGATCAGCTTGATGGCTTCCAGGTGGAACATATCGCTGATGGCGCAGTGGCCCTTGGTGATGTAGCCTTCAATGGCGTGGGTCAGGGCGTCCATGCCAGTGGCAGCGGTGAGGCCCTTGGGCATGGTGGCCATCATGTCGGGGTCAACCACGGCTACTTCGGGAATGTCGTTCACGTCCACACACACGAACTTGCGCTTCTTTTCCACGTCGGTGATCACGTAGTTGATGGTTACTTCCGCAGCGGTGCCGGCGGTGGTGGGCACGGCGATGGTGAACACGGCGTGCTTCTTGGTGGGGGCCACGCCCTCCAGGGAGCGCACGTCGGCAAATTCAGGATTG
>CAMOUF010000281.1 GCA_946626395.1 uncultured Clostridia bacterium | reverse complement strand
TTTCCAGGGTCACGTCGTCCAGATCTTCGCGGAGGTCTTCCACGGTGATCACGGTGCCGGCGATGTTGTGGTTGGCAACGAAATCGGCAGCGCCGTCGTCAGTGCCATCGGGGAAAGCGATGTCGCTCATTTCATCGGTCCAGTTGAAGGTGTCCAGCACCATGGCATAGCCCAGCACGTTGCGGCCATGGCCCTTGCCGTGCTGCTCGAAGTAGATGCCATCCAGGGTGTCCAGGGTGATATCGAAGTGGCAGGCTTCGTCGTCAGCGGATTCAGCGGAGGAATAGGTGCCGGAGTACACGATCAGCTTGTTGGCTTTCAGGCCGGGGTCGGTGGTGCCGAAGGCATATTCACGGTAGAACAGTTCATAGTGGGTGTCGTCGCGCAGCACCAGGCTCAGGTCGCGGGTCCAGTACCAGCCCACAGCGTCGATAAAGCTGACTTCGCTCAGGTTGTAGGTGCTCTTGATGGGTTCAGCGGAAGCGATGCTCATCATGGACAGGGCCAGGATCAGGGCAGCCAGCAGGGCAACGATCTTTTTCATGGGGAATCCTCCTTCATGATTTCAACCTGTTTTGGCAGGTCGTCTTTGTGGCTCTACTGTATCAAATGGGCGCTTTCATTACAAGGCGTACATCGTAACTGATGGTTTTCACATCGTAATCAGGGAAACAGGTTCAGTTTATTCCGAAATCACCAGCGTGGAAACGAAGGTCAGGGCGCCGAGCTCTTCATAATCCAGGGTGACCAGGTATGCTTCCCTGCGGGAGAGGGTGACAGCGCCGTCCGTTTCCTCCACCGTTTCTTCGCCCTCCCCTTCGATGGCCCATTCGGGAGACACGATGCTGATCACGCTTTCCCGGGTGGCTTCGCCGCCGCTGGCGGTAATGGTGTCGTAGATGTTCCAGAAGGTGCCGTCAGGATTCATGAGCCGAAAGCCCGCGTCCACCACATAATCGGTCACATCCTCACCGGTAACGGAAAAATCAAAATTGATGTTGGCGTGCTCAGCGGTGGAAATACGGATGTTCACGGCCTTTTCCCCGTCAGTTTCCTTGCAGGTCACGTTGGCCCCCAGTTCCGCCCAGGAACCGGATATATTTCCGTTTTCCACCAGGTTCGTTTCCACCTGATATCCGACGGCATCCGCCGTTAGGTTCAGATATTTATCTCCCGCGCTGGCGGCGGTAAGCAGAACGGTCTCCCCCTCCTGACGCAGGGAGCAGGTGATTTCCCCGCCGAAGGGATCCACGTAATCCTCCAGGCCAACCACGTCCTCGGCGCGCATGGTCAGAGTGAAGGATTTCCCCTGCATAAGCGATACCAGCGCGTCATAGGGGGTTTTCACACTTTCACCCAGGGCCAAGCAAACGCCCAGCAGCAGGAAAATAGCAAGCAGCAGCGCAAGACTTTTTTTCATATCGGTGTTCCTCTCTGTCGTTATTGTTTATTCCTGAAACAAGCCGTCCAGGAAAGCATTGTACAGGTAGTAGCGGCTGGTCAGATCCTGGTGGATATTGTCGGACTGGCAATAGAAGAAATGGTTCTTTTTCATATCAGGCCCGTAACTGAAATAAGCTTCATCCGCCGCCATCTCACGGGCCAGGGCAGCGCAGCCCTCAAAGGCCAAATCTTCTGTCCCGCCACAAGCCATATAGATATAATAATCCAGGCCGTTTGCGTCAATGGCCGAGCGGAGGGTGTCCAGCGTCGTATCGCTCTCGCCCATCAAACCGATGGCCCCGGAGAAGGGCAGGAAGGTGCGGCTCACATCCAGCATTTTGTCGAACAGGAAAAAGGTGCTGAAGCTTCCCCGGGAGAAGCCGCAGATGGCCCTGTAATCACGGGACGCCCGGAAGCCTGCTTCATCGGGCGTTTCCGCATAGGTGCGGTATTTGCCTTCGATCATAGGCATCAGTTCTTCCCGGAGTTCTTTTACAAAGATATCCATGTCGCACAGCTTGTGGCGCTGGTCGTAGTAATAGCTGGGAGCAACCAGAATGAAGGGCCGTACAACGCCGGATGAAATCATGTGGTCAAAAGCGTTGACAGTGGCTTCATTTCCCAGCAGCGTGGTGGAATCGCCGCCGTTTCCATGCAGGAAATAAATGACGGGATAGCGTTCGGAGCCGTTTTCATCATACCCGTATGGCAGATAGACGCTGATATAATTCGTGAACTGTTTTTCGTACAAATCATTTTTATACTTGATTTTGACCACCTGCCCAGGATGCTCGTCAGGAGACTCGAAAAGCTCCCGGTCATACAGCAGGTAATGGGTGGGAACCCCTGCCAAATCCGACAGATCCAGCATTGTGGGTGCTTCCTCCCCGCGGGCCAGGCAGGCGCAGCAAAGCAGACTGAAAAGCAATGCCAGGCTGATGATTTTTTTCATGCTCTTTCCTCCCGTTTATACGCATTGAAAAGCAGGGGCCGAAGCGGCCCCTGCAAAGCGCTGCGGTTTATTTGAACAGCACGTCCTGAACGGCGTTGAAGAGATTGGTGCGGCCGTTGATGGTGGTGTGCATGTCGTTGGAGATTTCGGCGAAGCAGTTGTTCACGGCGGGGTCGGAGCCAAAGCTGAACGCTTCGTCCGCGATCATGGCGTTGGCCAGGGCGACGGTGCCCTCATGGGCTATATCCCGCTTGCCACCGGAGCAGAGGATCACGAAGATGTCGCTGGCAGAAATGCCGGATTCGGTCAGAGCGGCCTTGAGGCTGTCCAGATTGTTGGTGGAACTGCCGGACATGGGCATGATCCACTTGGCCCAATCCAGCACTTTATAGGAAACATTCCAGCAGGCGCCGCTGCCCTGGCTGTAGCCGGAAATGCAGCGATGGTCGCGGGAGGCAGCGAAGCCTTCGGCGTCGACGGTGGGAGCATAGGTGCTGTACTTGGATTCCACAGCGGGGATCAGGTCGCCCCGCACTTCGTCCGGGAACAGCTGATGGTTCACAGTGCGGGTTTCATATTCGTAATAGTAGGTGGGGAACACCATGAGGAAGGGCTCGCACAGGCCCATGTCGATGATGTTGTCGATCACGTTTTTCACTTTTTCATTGCAGATGAAGCTTTCCTGGGTTTCATTGGTGCCATGGAAGAAATAGATGATGTTGTACTGCTTGGTGGCGTCATAGCCATAGGGCACATACACGTTGGCCCACTGGTTCATGGTTTCGCCGTACACGTCGGTGGTGTATTCCACTTTTTCGATGGTGCCGGCGTTGTCACAGGGTGCTTCCCAGAACTTGGGCTGATAGTTTTTGAAGTGCAGTTCGATGCCGCCGTCCAGTTCGGTCACGATGTCCTTCCGGTTTTCGGGCGCTTCCCTTCCTTCCGCCAGGGCGGTCACGGCGCAGCAAAGCATGAGCATCGCAAGCAGCAAAGATACGATCCGTTTCATGGTTTCAGTCCTCCTTTTTATTCCGGGCGTTATTTGCCCTCTCGTTGGTTTCACTATAAACAAAAAGCGCGGCAGCTTGCAATAGCTACCGCGTAATCGGGTATTTTCACATCGTAATTATGGGGAAATTTACTTTTCCGGCGCAAGCAGCAGAATGTCCAGGAAGAACATTTTCCCCCGCTGCTCGGCGGTGAGCATGCCGTTGTATTTTTCCGCGATGCGGTTCATGCTCTTCATGCCGAAGCCGTGCCAGTCCGGATCCTCCTTGGTTTGGGGCAAGCCGTCCACAAAGGCAATATCCTCCTCGCAGGGGTTTTCCATGTGGATGGTGAGCATGTTCCCATCCCGGACGGAGGACAGGGAAATGAAGCGTTCCACCCCCTCCGGCAGGGCGGACACGGCGTTGATGGCGTTGGTCAGGGCGTTCTGGAACAAAGAATATAAATCCAATTCCTCCACGAAGGAAAAATCCGTCATGCCCAGGGAGCAGGTGAGCACAATGTTCCTTTGCTGGCAGATGCCGATTTTTTCGGCCAGCAGCACGTCCAATACTTCATTGCCCGAATTGGCGGGCCGCTCGTAAGCGGCGATGGATTGCTTGAGCTTATCCAATTGCTCCTGGGGCACCGTGCCCCGGAAGGATTTGATCAGGTGCTTTAAGTCGTGGTACTTTTCGTTGATCAGCTGGGCGCTTTCCTTGCTGGCCTCGTACTGCACCCGCTGAGTGTGCACCAGCTCCCGCATGGTTTCCATGTTGCTGGCCAGCCTGGCCTGCTCCATCA
>CAMOUF010000280.1 GCA_946626395.1 uncultured Clostridia bacterium | reverse complement strand
CCCCCCTGGACCCGCAATCGGCGAAGTATCGCTGTTGAAAAACACAAACAAATTCCGCCTGTTACAATGGGGTAACGAAAAGTTTTAGGGCTTCTGGCCCAAGAAAGCCCGGGAACAACCGAGGGAAAAGTGAACTTTCCCCTCGGTTGTTTCCCTGGCTTCCCCCGGATGCTTTGCATCCGGGGAAAGCCGGGAATAATCCGAAAGGAAAGCTTACTTTCCCCATCGGATTTTCCAGGCTTTCTGGGGCCAGAAGCCCTCAAACTATTCGTAACCCAACGCATCAGGCGGAAATTGTTTGCTTATCCCAATAACGTTATTTCGCCATATGCGGGTCCAGGGGGGTCAACCCCCTGGTTCGGGTCTGGGGCGAACAGCCCCAGCGTTCCCCTTTAGTAATTTAAAAATGCCCTACAAATGATTTGCGACTGAACAGATACTTGTAAAGTAAAGCATAAAAAGGACGTTCCCGTCCCCTTGAGGGGGCGGGAACGCCCTTTTCTTTTTAGCCTGGGGAACGACTGTTCATTCCTCCAGGCGTCTTTGCCGCTTTGTCATTCGATGGTCAAATGGATGTCGCTGAAAGTGACGCTGGCGTTTCTCACCACGTAGAAGCCCACATACATGCTGTCGGCATCCACAGCAGTGAGGGGATAATCAAACCCGGCGGAGGCGGTTTCATCGCCGTAGGAAAGGGTAAAGCCGTCGGCTGAACCAACCAGCCTGAGCTCCACTTCCGCCCCTTCGCTCAGGTCGATGGCGGTTTTGGGCGCGTCGCCCACCAGCGCGCCGCTCTTGCGGCCAAAGTTGACGATGGCGCCTTGATTCCGGGAACCGACGGCCACATAATCGCCCATGGTGGCGGCCACGTAGGTGTCGATGTACAGATCATCCCGGGCCATCAGGCCGAAGGATACCTGGTTGTTGGCGGTAAACGTGTTGATTTTTGCCGTGGCGGTGAGGGTGAACCGGGCGCCTGCGGGCAGCTTCACATAATAGAACATCAAGCCGTCGCTGCCGCTGGCGATTTTGCCGCAGTTGTTGGCCACGCTCAGGGTAACCGTGTCGTCTTCCACAGCAGCGGTGAAGTTATCCCCGGTGATCTTGTTGTCGCCGCCCACGTCGCCAAACACCGTGCCGCGCCACAGGTTCCCATCCGCGTCAGTGTAGGCGGGCCAGGAAACAGCGCTCATCTGCTCCACCGTGGGCGCTTTGTAGTCCAGCACCACATAGTCCGGGTTCACGGAAGCGGCAAAGCAGCTGTCATAATCAGGCCGCGCTTTGTTCAGGCTGTAAGCGTGCAGCTTCGGGGCGGTTTCCTTGGCCAGGAGGGAAATGAGCCAGGCGTTCAGCTTCGCGCCGTAGCGGTTGGTGTGGGTTTGATCCAGGCCGGTAGCAACGAGGGTTTCCCCGTCCTCGGCGTATTTCGCGCCGGTAAAGGAATGCAGCCACTGGGCATCCTGGTCCATGGCGATGTTTTCCAGAATGGTCGCTTGGGTCAGATCGATGTATTCAATATCCACGCCTTCCGCCTGCAAAGCCTTCACCATGTCCAGAATGGCCTGGGAATAGCTGCCGCCGGGGAAAGTGGTGTCGCCGATGGTTACATCAGCGGTGACATGGCCGGAGGCTCCCGCGTAGCTTTCCAGGGTGTTGTCCTTGGTCAGCCGGGCAATGGGGGTGCATACCACGGGAATCACGCCCCGCTCCAGGGCGGGCTGGATATAACGGGTATACAGGCTGTTGGCAAAGCTGCCGGGGGTCTTGTAATCGCCGGTGGGGTCGGTAAAGCGGGCGGCCTCGGTCTTTTCATCGTTGTGGCCAAACCCGATGATCAGAAAGTTTTCCGTTTCCGCGTCGCCCAGGGCGGGAATCAGCGCGTTGCCGTTCAGCAGGGTTTCATACTGGGGCATGGTGGCAAAGTCCTTGCTGGACGCGCCGGAGCGGGCCAGGTTATACACGCTGGCGTTGAAGTAGGCGGCGATTTCCTCGCCGTATCCCTCCCGGGGCAGGTAATATTTGTCGCTGAAAGCGGACACCGTGGAATCGCCCACCACCCAGACGGTGGCCTCCTGCTGGCCCCAGGCGTAGCCCTTGGCCCCGGCGGCATATTCAGAACGGGCGAAATCGGTGAGCAAAAGCAAGCCGTGCATTTCGATGGAGCCGTCCTCCTTCCGTTCGGGAGAAACAGACGTATCCAGATTCACGAACCAATCCGGGCTCACGGCCACAGCCTGGGTATTCAGGCTCATGTTCTTTTCCGTGTCCCAGTAATAGCAGGAGGGGCCGAACACATCGCTGTTTGCCTGCTTTTGCAGATCCAGCTTTTCTCCCGCGCCTTCGCCGCTGCGGAAGCTGATCACGCCGCTGGCGGCAAAGCCCGTGGTGGCGGCGATGTTGCCGGTGTACAGGGCGATGTTGTGGCTGCCGTTGTTATAGCTGGTGCAGTTATAAACCTTGATGTCGGGGCAGGAGTTGGAGTCGATGCCCTTGGCCTTGTTTTCATAGGCGATGGAATTCATCAAGGTATGCCCGCCCGGCAGGCTGGAGCCGCCCAGCTTGAAGCCGTTGCCGTTGCCCGCTTCCATCACGACGGAATCGCCGAAGGTGAGGGTGCCGTTTTCATCGCAGTGTACGTCCGCGAAGGCGAAGCTCTTGGCAGTGCCGCCTTCCTGGACGCGGAGATAACCGTTCATGTAGGTCAGGCTGTTTTTGATGATTACCGTGCCGATCTGGCCGGTGGCCACCTTGGCGAAGAGATCCCAGCCGTCGTCGGCGTTATAGGCGGCGACGCAGCCGTCAAACACGTTGCCTTGCCTGGTGGTCAGCTTGGCGGCGAAGCCGTCGGCGTCCTCCAGGGCCTTGTCGGCATTGTTCATGGAGGTGCAGTTTTTGATGAGGTTAAAGGCGGGCCACAGGGTCTTTTCATCGGCGGAAGAGCCGGATACCTGCAGGCCGGTGGTGCCGTTGTTGAAGAAGTTCATGCGCTCCAGGGTGCAGTAGCTGCCCGCCAGCTGCATGCCGGGCAGGCCGTTTTTGGTATGGGTTACGTTGATTTTGGAAATGTTCCAATAATCGCCCCATACCTTGAAGCCCCGGCCCGTGCCGCCAAAGTCCAGGGTGGCGAATTTGCCGTCCGCGGTGGTTATGGTAATAGGATTGTGCAAAGCGCCATTACGGCCCCGGAACACGGTCAATTCCACGTCGGCCAAATCATACACGGCGCTTTCCAGCAGAATGGTCTGGCCCGGAGCGGCGAAGTCCAGGGCGGTCTGGATATCCACGGCCTCGTCCATGGATTCGCCGGTGTTTTTCGCCGCGCCGTCGGGCTTGGCGTAAATTACGCCGTCCCGGCCCAAGGCCCGCTGGAAGACGGTTCTGTAGATGGTAACGGGCTCATAGCTGCTCAGCTTCTGGAACACGCTGAAGGCAAAGTCCGGGTCCGGGGTAAATTCCACCTGGATGACCGCCGTATCCTCTGCCATGTTCAAGGTCAGGCCGCAATAGGTGTTGGCGGTGACGGTCACGTTTTCCGCTACCAGTTCATCGTATTTATACACCTTCGCCGTGCCGTCCGCGTTGGCGCGGAAAAGCAGGCCGTAGGAGCCGCCGGTGGTGGTGGAGGCGCTGGCGATGGAGGCGCTCAGGTCGATGTATTCCGTGGGCTGGGGGGCCCAGCCGGCCGCGTTCCATTCGCTGGTGGTAAAGACGATATTGCTGAACGTGGCGTTCAGGCCCCGGGCCGCCACCAGGGAAACGTAAGCTGCGTTCCCCTCCTGCCAGGTCAGGGGATCGTCCAGCTCATTGTAGCCGCTGACGGTCAGGGCATTGGGGTCCTTGGCGGGAATGTAATAGGTATAGCTGCCAATCACTTCGTTGGTTTCCACGTCGTACTGAGTGGTGATGTAGGCGCTGTCGGTCTTTTCCAGGCTGACCCGATAGGTCTTTCCCGCTTCGATCTTCTTGGCCACGCCGTCCTCTGTCCACCAGGTATAACGGGTAGCGCGGATGTCGTTTTCATCAGAGGCTTCCGGGGTGGCGATGCCGGTATAGGCCCGGATGCCCAAGGCGCAGGCGGATTCCGGGGAGGTGTTCACGCCGGCGTAGGGCAGCTTGGTTGCGCCCACAGACACCAGATTCGCCATCCAGTTGCCGCTGACGCCCTCCTGGCCCAGAGCGTCCCGGGCCATCAGGGCGAAGCCCTCCTGCCCATCGGGGGTGGGATTCAGGGCGTCAATGGTCACGTCCGCCTGGAAAAAGAAATTGGTGGTGGTGGGGTCGATGACGGTATAGTAATAGCTGCCGCCGTCGGCGGGAGAATCGGCCACGAACTTGCCGCCCTTTTTATTCACGGAGCCATCCTCGTTAAACAGCGCGGAGCCCAGGGAGACAGGGGCCTCGATACCCGTCCCGCTGGAAATCAGCACGTTCCGGTCGCCGCCGGTGGATACGCCGAAATACCGGAATTCCCAGGCCGGGGCTTCCGCTTCGCTTGGCTGCTCCAGGGTTTCCGTCACGGTGACGGTATACACCCGCGCGCCCCGCTGATTGGCTTCATCATAGGGAGAAGCGATGCGGTAGGCGCCTGCGGGGAGGGAATAGGTCATGGTTTGCTTGCCGGTGCCGTGCACCACGGAAATGCCCTCCGCGTTGGCTACGGGATTTCCGCTGCCATCCAGAAGCGCCACAGCGGAATCATTGTCGCCGCCGTTGCTGGATACCACGATTTCGGCTTCCGCCGTGCCGGTGACGGTAAAATCAATGCTGCCGGACAGGGCCTTGCCTACCTCCACGGAGGTGACGCCCTTTTCTTCCTTCCAGCGCTTGGTGACCGTGCCGGCGGCGGTAAAGTAGCCCTCGCTGTCCAGCGCGGTTCCCGGCTGAATAGGTTCCTTATCCTCCGCCGCCGTCAGGCTGGCCACAGAAAAGGAATGGGTTTCCCCTTCCGCGATGCCCGGAGAAAGGACGCTCAGAATCAGCGCAAGGCAAACGAGCACCCTGATGATGGATGAGAAGCTGGTGGAATGGGTCATTTCGTATTCTCCTTTCGCATTGGTTTGTTGTTCTGCCTTGTTCGGAAGAAAGCGGACGGCACTGCTTGATATATTGTATAGGAATCGTCTATACTGCCATTCTATCATGATTTTGTATATGTTATCAAGACATTTATATGAAAAAATGTATCTGTCCAGTTATCAGGAGAAAGAAAACAGGAAAGCGGAATCAAGTTCTAAGATCAAAGTTCTAAGCAAAAAGTCTTCAAATATCTGCACGCCCTATTGTACAGAACAACATCCGGCTTAGAACTTGGAACTTTGTGCTTGGAACTCCACTTCCATCCAAGCGGCAAAGGAACCGTGGCTGAACAGATCCTGAAATTTTATATTGACACCGTGTCACTATTGTGCTATACTTGCATTAAATGACATGGCGTCATTTTAAGTTTGGAGGGGATCGGCATGTCCAGAGGATCGGCGGCGCTGACCGCTGCCCGGAAGGAAGAAATCATTCAGGCCTGCGCAAAGCTGAATGAAACCATGAGCTTCAAGGAAATCACCATCAAAGAAATCGGCGCGGCAACGTCTTTCACCCGCACGTCCATCTATAACTATTTTGAAACCAAGGAAGAAATCTTCCTGGCTCTGCTGCAAAAGGAATACGAGCTGTGGGTAGAAGCCATGAACGCCGCCATGGAGCAAAAGGAAGCCATGACCCGCGATGAGCTGGCCCAGACGCTGGCCCGTACCCTGACGGATCGGCCGCGCCTGCTGCGGCTATTATCCATGAATCTGTACGATATGGAAGCCAATTCCCGGCCGGAGCGGCTGGCGGAGTTCAAGGTCGCCTTTGGCGCGTCCCTGAAAACGGTGGAGCGGATGGTTGCGCAATATGCTCCTGAAATGGATCAGGCGGCCCGGCAGCGGTTCCTGTACGCCTTCTTTCCCTTTATCTATGGGATTTATCCGTATACCACGGTGACCGAAAAGCAAAAGGAAGCCATGGCGCAGGCGGGGATCCCGTATGTGTATCAATCGGCCTATGAGCTGGCCTATGCCTGCTTAAAAAAGCTGCTTACGCAGTAAGGGCGCTTGCCTTGAGAAAGAAAAGGAGTAAAGAAAAATGAGTATTACAGTTCATCTGTTCTATCACGGGGAAAATGGCAGCGCGCTGAAATTTGCCCGGGAAATGGAGGAAAGCGGCATCGCCGACGCCATCCGGGCGGAGGAGGGAAACCTGCGCTATCAGTATTTCCAGCCGCTGAACGACCCGGAAACGGTGCTGCTCATCGACAGCTGGCGGGACCAGGCCGCCATCGACGCCCATCACTCGAGCCCCATGATGGGGCAGCTTTCGGAATTGCGGAACAAGTATGACCTGCATATGGAAGCGGAACGGTTTGTGTCTGCGGACGCGCCCCAAAGCGACGACGCCTTTCTGAGAAAATAAAAAGGACGGAAGAACCGCCCGGAGCTGAATGAGAAAAGGAGAGAGAAACATGAAAAAGAATATTGGCGCGGCCCTGGCCCTGTACCCCTCGCCCCTGATCGTGGTGGGCGCGATGGTGGAGGGGAAACCCACCTGGACGCTGGTGGCCCACGCGGGCATCATGGCCCACAGCCATTTGATGGTGTCCCTGGTGCAGGCTCATTACATCAACAAGGGCATCCGGGAAAACAAAAAGCTGTCCGTCAACGTGGTGGACGCTTCCTGGCTGAAGGCTGCGGATAAAATGGGCACCGTCAGCGGCAGCAAGATAGATAAGTCCGAGGCTTTTTCCTGGACGATGGGGGAAAACGGCGCGCCGCTGATCGACGAGGCCAAGGTGTCTATCGAGTGCGAGGTGGACGGCAACTATGAGCTGGAGCATTTTGATCATTTTATCTGCAAAATCCTGGCCACCTACGCCGACGAAACCGTGCTGAATGAAAAAGACAGGATCAATTATCATGTATTCAAGCCCGTGCTGTTTGAGTTCCCTACGTATGAATATTTCGTCACGGGCGACAAGCTTGGCGACTGCGGAAAGATGAATCTGTAAGGAGGACGCTGCGATGAAAGAAAAGATCGTGCAGACCGCGGGCAGGCAGCAGCTGGGCGAATTCGCTCCCATGTTTGCCCATCTCAATGACGATGTGCTGTTCGGGAAAGTGTGGAACGAGGACGCCCTGGACGTAAAAACCAAGTGCATCATTACCGTGGTTTCCCTGATGGCGTCCGGCATCACGGATTCTTCCCTGACCTACCATCTGCAAAACGCCAAGGCTCACGGCGTAACCAAAGCGGAAATCGCCGCCATTATCACCCACGCCACCATGTATGTGGGCTGGCCCAAGGGCTGGGCGGTGTTCCGGCTGGCGAAAGACGTTTGGAATGAACAGGAATAATATAAGGAGGAAAATGAAATGAAAAAACTGATTGCGCTCTTGACCGCCCTGATGGTGGCCGTGCTGGCCCTGCCCTTGGCTTGTGCTGAGGAAGCGCCCCAAAGCCATATTCTGGTGGTGTATTTCTCCGCTACCGGCACCACCAAGGGGGTGGCGGAAAAGCTGGCGGAAGGGCTGAATGCTGATCTGTATGAAATCGTGCCCGAAGAACCCTACACCGACGCCGACCTGAATTACAACAATTCCAAGAGCCGCACTTCCATTGAAACCGACGATCCTGCCTGCCGCCCCGCCATCGCGGGAGAACTGCCCGACCTGAGCGCTTACGATACCGTGTTCATCGGTTATCCCATCTGGTGGGGCGATACCCCGCGCATTGTGTCCAACTTTGTGGAGCAGGTAGACCTGACCGGCAAGACCCTGGCTGTGTTCTTTACCTCCGGCTCCAGCGGCCTGGGCAGCAGCATGAAGCACCTGGAGCAGCAGGCCGACGCGGGCGCCTGGCTGGAAGGCAAGCGCTTCACCAGCCGTTCTTCTGTGGAAGAACTGGTCGCTTGGGCAAAGGGCCTTGGCATTGAACCCTGATGGAATGGAAAACGTGCGCATCTCAGCCCTGTGTCTGATATGCGCACATTTTTTATAATATGACTGCAATTGTTCAGGCGTTTGAAGAACGCTTTAAATCAGTTAGGAGTGAGGAGTTAGGAGTTAATAGTTTGCGCTTCGCGCAATAACAATTTTCAACTCCTAACTCCTCATTCCTCACTCCTCACTTGGTGATTTAAAGTGACCTGTAAATGAGATTATTCTTCCGTTTTCAGCGCCGCCACCATGTCGATGCGGCGGTTCTTTTTTGCCACCATCAGGCCCACGGCCAGGGACACCAGGAAGGTAAGCAGGATGGAAATGAGATAGGTGGCGGGGCCGATGGCCATCTTCATTTCATATTCGGCGGCCAGGGCCGTCAGCAGATATTGCAGTACGCCCGCTCCAGCGGGCAGGCCGATGAGAATGCCCAGCACAGACAGCCACAGATTCTGGCTGATCAGCAGCGAGCCGATTTTCCGGTCCTTGAAGCCTACCACCTTGAGCGTGGCCATTTCCCGGTAACGCTCCACATAGCTCATAACGCCCAGGTTATAGAGCACCACGATACCCAGCACCACGGCGGCGATGACCAGCAGGAAGATCATTTCGTTCATCAGCTCCATGAACATATCAAAAGAATCCATGATGGCCTGCTTGGGCTGCACGTTCAGGATATGGGCGTTGGGCCCGATGGAGGCCGCGTCGGCGTCGGTATACAGGGTATTGATGGCGTAATCAAAGCCCACCGTTTCCGCGTACTTTGCGGTCATGACCACGCTTTCGGCCATGGAGCGCAGGACCCCGGCCACGGTCACGGTGTACTGCTGATCGCTGTCGTAGGGGGAGAACGTCAGGGTGTCTCCCGGGCGCAGGTTCATATCCTTCGCCATGCGGGCGCACACATACGCGCCGGTATCCGAAAGGGAAACAAAGCACATGTTTTCATCCGGAAAGCGCACCTTGTCGTGGCTGATGCCGTAGATTTCCAGGGAAAAGCCCCGGTCGCCGATCTGTACGCTGGTCTGGGCGCACCAGTCCGCGCTGTACTTTTCCGCCAGGGAGAGGGCTTCCCCGTTGGTGACGCCTTCCGTGTCCAGGTTCACCTGGTTCTGGTAATTGATGGCCTTGTCAAAGAACACATCCACAAAGGCGTCGGCGGTATCCTTCATCCCCAGGCCGCCCACCAGCAGGATCATGCAGCCCACGATGCCAAACAGCGTCATCAAGGACCGGGCCTTGTGGCGCAGCAAATCCCTTAGGTTCCATTTTGTGCCAAAGCCCAGGGCCTTGAACGCCTTGGTTTCCTCCAGGGCCAGATGCTTCATTTTGCTGGGCGTGTAGGGCCGCAGGGCATCCGCTGCCGTGCCCTTGAGCATTTTCTTCACGGAAAGATAACCCAGCAGCGTCAGCACCGCGATCATCCCGGCCAGCACCACCCAGCCAAACCAGGGCACATACAGATTCCAGGTGGGCATATCGATATAGGTCGCCATGGCCCCGGAGGGGTTCATGATAAACCAGCCCAGCAGATATCCGATGCCGATGCCCAGCACGGAGCCCATCAGCCCGATCATCAGGGCGTAAGCGGAGTAGTGCCGCAGGATGCGGCTGTCATGAAACCCCAGGGATTTCAGCGTACCGATCTGGGTCTTTTCGCTGGCGGTGATGCGGTGCATGGTGGTCACCATGGTCAGCACGGCGATGGCCAGAAACAGCACCGGCAGGATGGAGCCCATGGTTTTCCCTTCCTCAATTTCGCCGTTGGCCTCGGCGAAGGACAGGGTTTCCTCCTTGGACAGCACCAGCAGGGTTTTCCCCAGCGCTTTTTCCGCCGCTTTCACAAAGGCCGCCTTGGTCAAATCCGATTTTACGTTGATCTGGTAATACCAGTTGTCCCCGATCAGCGCCCGGAAAATACCGGGTATGATCTTCTGGAACGCGGCGGGGGAGATGTAAGCGAAGCCGTAGGAGGTATAATCCGGCATCAGCTGGGTTTCATCCGGCAGGCAAATCAGGTATTCGCTGCTTTTGATCAGGCCCTTCACCGTGCCGGTCAGGGAATAATTCTTATAGGTCAGGGTCAAGGCGTCGCCCAGGCGCACATTGTTCTTTGCCGCGTATTGGTCGGACAGCCAAATCCCGTCCTCGCTTTTTTCATCGTAGGGCTCGCCCGCCATGAGCAGCAGGCCGGACACGTTCATGTTTTCATTCACCGTCAGGGCGATCATGTCCGTATCGTCTTTCACCGTGGTGTTGACGGACAGATACCGCGTGGCGTCCTCCACGCCGGGCAGGGCGCGAATGGCCGCCAAATCCTTGCTGCTGAACCCCTTTTCGGAATAGATGCGGAAATCGGAAAAGCCGGTGGCAGAATAGATGTATTCCAGATTTTTTTCCAGGCTGTACCATTCCATGTTGAAGCCGATGAACACGCCCACCCCCAGGGCGATCATGATGATCATGGAAATGAACTGGGCCTTGTATTGCAGCAGGGTGCGGAACAGTTTTCTCAGCAGCATCTTACCAATCCACCTCTTCCACGTTCAGGGGATGCTCCTGCTCCTCGCAGGCGAGGATCTGGCCGTTCTTCACCTGCACCACCACGTCCGCCATCCTGGCGATATTCTGGTTATGGGTCACGATAATGATGGTTTTCCCCATATCCCGGGCCATGGAAAGCAGGAGCCTGAGCACCATCACGCCGGTTTCGCTGTCCAGCGCGCCAGTGGGCTCGTCGCATAGCAGGATTTCCGGGTTCTTGGCCAAGGCCCGGGCGATGGACACCCGCTGCTGTTCGCCGCCGGAAAGCTCGGAGGGGAAGTTGTGAATGTGATCCGCCAGGCCCACCGATTTCAACATCTCGTGGCTGCTCAGGGCCTTGGGGGCGATCTCCTTCACCAGCGCCACGTTTTCCAGCACCGTCAGGGTGGGGATCAGATTATAGGATTGAAACACAAAGCCCACTGTTTCCGCCCGGTAATCCGCCAGTTCGTTATTGGACAGGGTGGAAATATCCTTGCCCGCCACCACGATTTTTCCCTCCGTGGGGCTGTCCAGGCCGCCCAGCAGATTCAGCAGCGTGCTTTTTCCCGCGCCGCTGGGGCCCAGCACCACAATGAATTTTCCTTTCTCCAAACGCAGGTTCACATGGTCCAGCGCCCGCTGCTCATGGTCGCCGTTCCTGTACACGCGGGACACATCCTGAAATGATACGATGTTCATGCTTGCTCGCCTCTCATCAAAGGGATAGATTGAAGTTAGCGATAGCTAACTCCGGCAAAAATTGTACTCCATCCAGCGCGGTATGTCAAGGAAGGAAACCAGGAAAACGCAAAAACTGATCACAAGCCCTTCCATATGAAACGCTGGTCCATCCCGGGGAGGACACTGATGCGCCTGCAAGCGGGCTGGATCAGCCTTCCGCTTTCACCGAACCATCAATTGGTATAAACAAAAATCTCTGTTTCCGCGGAATCCAATTCTCCCGGGGGGAGTACTTTTCTTTGATGATGGCGCTTGCCATTGCTTTCAAATCGTGATAATATGAAACTGTCCGAACGGCAATCAGAATCTGAAAGGATGGAGAAAAGAATGAAGAAAAATCTCGGCGTGATTCCCGCTGTTTATCCTATGCCCGTATTGATCGTGGCGGCATACGATGAAACTGGGAAAGTGAACGCAATGAACGCTGCCTGGGGCATGATTTGCGGCATGGATAAGATTGCCCTGTTCATTGATGAAGATCATAAAACCACCCAAAACCTGCTGAAAACAAAAGCCTTCACGGTGGCCCTGGCCGATCAGGCCCACATGGACGCAGCCGATTTCTTTGGCATCGCCACCGGCAACAAGATGAGCGATAAGTTTGAGCGGACAGGCTATCATGCTGTGAAGAGCGCATTCGTCAACGCCCCGATCATCGAGGAATTTCCCCTGGTGATGGAATGCGAGCTGGCGGAAGTCGTTCAAACGGAAAACATGTATGCGATCGTTGGGAAGATCGCCAATGTTGCCGCCGAAGAAGCTGTATTGTCGGATAAGGACAAAGTCGATCCTGCCAAGCTGAACGCGCTCATTTTCGATCAGTTTCAGCATGGCTACTATGTTTCCGGCGAGCAGGTGGGCAAGGCTTGGAACGCCGGCGCTGGATTGATGAAAAAATAACAGAGCAATTCAGTGGCGATCACTTGCAGAAACACTTTCAAAAGGAGCATGGGCAAACGAAGCGCAGCCCATGAGAGTATATCCAAGTCCGGTTCAAGGGGGCAGACTATCAATTTGCTGGCGTAAGCCTGCGCTCGTTCCAATTCATCTTCCCACCAGAGGTCCAAACTCGGCTTTTCAAGGCCGGGTTTTCTTCTTTTTTCTGGTCATACGATATGGAATATGGTATACTGTCAATATCTTCTTTGTCCTTGGAGGAGAGCGTATGCCCCTGACCCTGGAACAGCTGACGCATGAGAATTTCAGCGACGCGCTTTGCATTGACCGGGACGACATTCCGGAAGCATGGGTGGATACTGCCGCCACCCTCATGGAAACCACGGATTACGGAGCGGAGTACCATTTGCTGGGCCACACCTATCTGGCCCGTATGGACGGCAGGCCCGTGGGCCTGATCCTGATCGGGGAAGCCCTGGCCTGGGACACGGACCCGGAGGAGATGCGGGGCAAGCCTTTTTACCGGGTGATGGGCTTTGTGGTCGATCAAAAATACAGGAATCGGGGCATCGGCGGAGAGATCCTGGAAAGCGCCATCCGTCAGGTGTACGATGAATTTGGGAAACGCTCCCTGGCGCTGGGCGTTCACAAGGACAATCCCCGGGCTGGCGCCTTTTATAAACGGCACGGATTTCATCCCACGGGCGTGTATG
>CAMOUF010000279.1 GCA_946626395.1 uncultured Clostridia bacterium | reverse complement strand
GAGATCCTTCGCGTCCGGATACGCTCAGGATGACATCAAAACATTCGTACTTTAATTATCTTGTCTTATGTGCTAAACCTAATTCATAATCATGCAAGCCGCAAAGAAAAGCGAAAGGGCGGCAAACATCTGCCGCCCTATTGGCATTTTTACTGGATTTCAACAAACACCGGCTTGGCGTCTTTCGCCGTGGCGGCCTTGACCAGCGTGCGGATGGCCTTGGCGATGCGGCCCTGCTTGCCGATGACCTTGCCCATATCGTCAGGCGCAACGGACAATTCCAGGATAATGGCCTCGGGCCCTTCCGTTTCCATTACCTGCACCTGGTCGGGCTGATCCACCAGCGACTTTGCCAGGAAAAGAACGAGTTCCCGCATGGATGTTCCTTTCTACTCAGCCTTCGATCGCGCCGGACTTCTTGAGCAGAATGCGGGCGGTATCGGTGGGCTGGGCGCCGTTCTTGAGCCACTGCTGGGCCTTTTCGTTGTCGATCTTGATATCGGCGGGCTGCTTCATGGGATCATAGTAGCCGATTTCTTCGATGAAACGGCCGTCACGGGCGTTGCGCTCGTCAGCCACAACCACGCGATAGAAGGGATGCTTCTTCATGCCCATTCTTTTGAGACGAATTTTCACTGCCATGGTAATTTTTCCTCCCTAAAATTGATTGTTGTATATGGTAATCATAGGAATATGATAACCGCGTTTTTCGTTCTGCGTTCTAAGCTCCAATCTTTCAGTTTGATGGTACGCGCTTTCAGCTTAGAGCTTAGAGCTTGGAACTGATAACTGCCTGTATTATTGCAGCCCTTTCATGTTGCGCATGGCGCGCATCATGCCCCGCTTGTTGCCCATCATTTGCTTCATCATTTTCTGCATCTGCTCAAACTGGCGCATCAGGGCGTTCACATCCTGGACGGTGACCCCGGCGCCAGCGGCGATGCGCTTGCGACGGGAGGCGTTGAGGATGGCGGGATTGTGGCGTTCCTTTAAGGTCATGGAGCGGATGATGGCTTCGGGCTTTTTGAGGGCGTCCTCATCCACCTCCACGTCCTTGAGTTTGCTGCCCACGCCGGGAAGCATGCCCAGCACGTTCTGCAGCGGGCCCATTTTCTTGATCTGCTGCATCTGATCCAGGAAATCGTTCAGGTCAAAGTCGGCGGGGTTTTTCTTGCCCTTGGCCGCCAGCTTTTCGGCAGCCTCCGCGTCGGCAGCGGCCGCGGCCTTTTCGATCAGGGTCAGCACGTCGCCCATGCCCAGGATCCGGCTGGCCATGCGGTCGGGGTGGAAGGGCTCAATGTCGCCCAGCTTTTCGCCGGTGCCGGCGAACTTGATGGGCTTGCCCGTCACCGCGCGGACGGAAAGCGCCGCGCCGCCGCGTGTGTCGCCGTCCAGCTTGGTGACGATCACGCCGTCAATGCTCAGCTTTTCATCGAAGGTCTTGGCCACGTTCACGGCGTCCTGGCCGGTCATGGCGTCCACCACCAGCAGGATTTCCTGGGGATGGATGGCTGCCTTTACGTCGGCCAGTTCCTGCATCAGGGCTTCGTCGATGTGCAGGCGGCCGGCGGTGTCCACGATCAGCACGTCCTGGCCATAGTACCGGGCGTATTCCACTGCTTCCTTTGCGGTCTTGACCGGGCTCTGGGTGCCTTTTTCAAACACAGGCACGCCCACCTGCTCGCCCACTACCTGCAATTGCTTGATGGCGGCAGGGCGGTAAATATCGCAGGCGGCCAGCAGAGGCTTCTTGCCCTGCTTCATGAGATATCCGGCCAGCTTGGCGGCCATGGTGGTTTTGCCGGCGCCCTGGAGGCCGCAGAGCATATAGATCGTGGGCACGGAGGAGGACCAGGTCAGCTTGGCGTTGCTGCCGCCCATGAGCGCGGTCAATTCCTCATTCACGATTTTGATGACCTGCTGTCCGGCGTTAAGGTTTGCCAGGATCTCCGCGCCGACGCATCGTTCGGTGACCTTCTTGATAAAGTCCTTGACCACCAGGTAGTTCACGTCGGCTTCCAGCAGGGCCATACGCACTTCGCGCATGGCTTCTTTAATATTCTGCTCGGTGAGCTTGCCCTTGCCGGTCAGCTTTTTAAACGCTTTTTGCAGCTTATCCGAAAGCCCTTCAAAGGCCATTATGCTTCCTCCTGATCCAATAATCTGTCCACCCAGCGGCGGGCCAGCCTTAATTCCTCCGCCGTTTCCGGCGTGGCGCGCACCCGCCCCAGCGCCTCCCGGCAGGCGGTCAGCCCCGCTTCCATGTCCTTGAACCGGCTCAGCAGCTTCAGCTTTTCTTCCAAAGAAATCAGCTGCTTTTCCGTGCGGCTCACCGTGTCATGCACGCTTTGGCGGGACACCCCGAACTGGGACGCGATTTCTGCCAGGGAAAAATCTTCCTCCCAGTGCAGCCGGGCCATTTCCCGCTGGTTCTCCGTCAGCATTGCGCCATAGAACGCCAGCAGCCAGGACAGCGTGACCTTCTTTTCCATCATGGAAAACGCTTCTTGCTCCATGCCGTCCTTCCGCCTCCTGTCAAGCCGCGTTCCTTGACAAGGGTATATTATACACGTTTTCCGCCCTGTGTCAAGCCTTTTTCCTTGACACGAAAAATTTCTTTTCAGCGTTTGAGCAAATTGACAAAATCCGCTGTTTTCCGTATACTGGTTTTAATGGCCTTGAGCCGCGCGGAATCAAGTTCAAAGTTCTAAACACAATCGTCTTGAAATATCCACACGCCCAATGTGCTGAACAATATCCAGCTTAGAACTTGGACTCACAGCTTAGAACTCAGCTTCGCTCCAAGCCCCAAAGGAACCATGACTGAACAGATACCCAAATTTTTTTCTCATATCGCAGCCATCTTTCCAGTTGATTCGTATCAAATCGTGTCAACAGTAAAACGCTGGGACAAACAATGCAGAGTGAAACGATGGAGACGCCCGGGAAAGGGACATCCGCGCAGACATGAAGAATATGAGGAGGAGAAGAAAATGTCACAGGAGAATGCGAAAAAAGTCGTTCAGATGATTCAGGAAGATGAAGCGCTGCGGGAACGTGTGGCCAAGATGCGGCTTGAGGAGCTTCCCGCCCTCGCCCGGGAATTGGGCCTGGAAGCCACGATGGAGGAGCTGAAGGAAGCGATGCATAACGCGGACGACCTGAAGCTGAACCTGGATGACATCGAGGAGGCCGCCGGAGGCATCCCCACCAAGCCCTGCCCCGCCAGCCCCACCGGCAAGCATAAGTGGGAAACGACGGGCCATAAAGAAGTGCCCCATAAATTTCTGTTCTGGGATTATACCATGGGTTACGACCTGCAAAAATGCGCCTATTGCGGCAGGACAAGGCAAAAACATACCTGACGGAAGGATCATGACCTGAACGGATAGAAATACCTGATAACAAATCAAGGAGGAAAAAACATGAAAAAGATGATTGCGCTTCTGACCACGCTTTGTCTGCTGTGCTGCGCCTGCTGCGGCATGGCTGATATGGAAATCCCCACCATGGACAGCATGCCCCAGGTGATCGTGGAAGATGAAAACACCACCGTGAATGAGAAAGCGTTTGAAGGCGAATGGGTGCTGAACGTGGCTTTTGCGGGCACCGAATATGTGGACGAGCAGACGCTGGCCGGTTCCTATGACTTCGTCTTTATGCCCTACCGCATTGCCGACGGAAAGATTTCTCAGGATGTTCAGAATGAATTCGGCGAATTTGTAACGGTGGAAGCGCCTTATACCTTTGAAGCAGGCCAGCTCCAGGGCGTGGATGCCAACGGCCGGTCTTTCGCGGTCGAGCTGCTGGAGGGCGGCAACATCGTTCTGTCCGTGTTCTACCCCGGCGAGGGCGACGCGGTGACCTGCCTCTCCGTGTTCCTAAAGCATCCGGCTGAATAAAAAAGTATCCCTGGCTCTCCGGTTTGAACGAACGAATCGGAGAGCCCTTTGTTTTTCAGCGGTCTCTTCATTCTGCTTTTTTCCGCTTTACGGCTGGTCAGTTCCCATGTTGTATGCTTTCAGCGGGATCATCAGGCAGGAAGGATGAGCGTTATATATATAGAACGAACGGACAATATGATGGAGCTGTTTCCTGAACCGCCTTTTCTGAGCGGCAGCCTTTGTGCGCTCAGGCCGCTGTCGCTTGACCATGCCCCGGCCCTGGAAAAGCTCACCCGGCAGGCAGCGGTCTACCGGTATCTGCCCACATTTTTGTTTGAAAAAAAGTATGAAGCGCGGGAAGCGATCCTGCGCCTGTACACAGAGGGCCTGAAGGATTCCCTGATCCTGGGCATTTTCCAGGAAAACCGCTTTTGCGGGCTGGCGGAAGCCTACGGCTACCGTGCGCCTATCCGCAAGGTCAGCGTCGGCTACAGGCTGCTGCGGGAGGAATGGGGCAAGGGGCTCGCCACCGACGCCCTTGGGACGCTGCTGCGGGAGCTGCTGAACAATCGCGGCCTGGAGATCATCACCGCCAGCACCATGGTGGAAAACCAGGCTTCCGCCCATGTGCTCAGGAAAAATGGATTTACCCTGGTAAACCACGCCGTGGACGAGGACTGGGGTTTTCCTGCGCCCACGGCCGCGGACAAATGGATTCGATAGCGTTTCGGGCGTTGACACAGCGGGGCTTCCTATTGTAAAATGCGGGATAGAGCGCCGCTTTTTTCTTTTTCCGAACACTATATGATCATCGGAAAACGGGCATGCGGCGTTGCCGAATCATCGGGAGGAACCATGACGGAATATCAAAAGCAATGGGCGATGGCACGGGACGAGCTGGCCGCCGCCCTGGCCGGGGCAGGCTACCCGGAAGAATTGGCGGATCTCATGGCCAGGCATTTGAAAAGCCCCAAGGCCATCGGCCGCATGACGGATTACGTGCGCCACGGATACGCCCGCAGCATGGAGATGCTGGCGGATGAAATGCTGGCCATCAGCGCCGATGCGGAAGCCTGGCGGGAAAAGAAGGAAAGCCAGGAGGCCCAGGCAAAGTATAACGAATACCTGTATCGCAGGCGCATGAACCCGGACGACCCCTGATGAAAAGCCAATCGTCCGGCGCAGCGGCGATCCACGGAAGAAACGGCACCGGGACGAAACCCCGTTCGCCGAAGGAGGGATGACAGATGCTTTCACAGGCCATCCGATTCTTTACGGAAGAAACCCGCTCCCTGGCCTGCATGTCCATCGCCTGCGGCACCCGGGACACGGTTCACACCGCCCGGGGCGGCGTCGCCTCACTGGACGGGCAGCCGATTTCATCGGACAGCGTATTTGACCTGGCTTCCCTTTCCAAGCTGTTCACAGGGCTTACGGCCATGCGGCTCAAGGCCGCGGGACGGCTTGACATGGACGCGCCTGTCACCCGATACGCTCCTCAGTTTGCATATCTCCATGGCGTCACGGTGAGCCAGGTGCTGGGCTTTGAAGTGGCCCTGCGCACCCCGGAAAGGATCGACGCCCAACCGGACAGGAAGGCCGCCGAAGAAACGCTCTTTGCCTGCCGCCCGTTTCCCAACGGCATCAAGGCTTATTCCGATATCCACGCCATGGTGGCTCGATATATCCTGGAAGGGGCGGGGAATGAACCGCTGATGGCGTTGGTGGAAAGGGAACTGCTGCGGCCCCTGGGCATGCGGGAAACCTGGTGCCGGGTGCCATGCAGCGTCCGCCCGTGCTGCGTCAGCCATGACCGGGAACATCGCATCGAAGGCGAACGATGGATCGTAAGGGAAGGCATAGCGGCCGGCACCGTCCACGATCCCAAGGCCCGGGTGATGTCGCCTGAGGGAGAGGTTTTCTGCGGTCACGCGGGCCTTTTTTCCACGGTGAAAGATATGACGCGGCTGTGCCAGGGCATTTTGGCAGGCAGCGTGCTTTCCCCCCGGGAGCTCAAGGACATGGCCCGCAACCGCACGGGGCGTCCGCTGCCCGGCGGCGGCTGGACGCAGCATTTGGGGCTATTGTGCTATGTGCGCCATCCGATGCAGAAAAACAGCGAGGTGCCGGTCTATATGAGCGATGAAACGATTGCCTTGAGCGGCTTTGTGGGCAATCACATCGCCATTGATCCCCAAAGGGGTATATTTGAGTTTTATTTAGGAAGCCGCGTGATGAATCGGCTGACGGTGCTGCTTCCGCCTGCGGGAAAAACGATCGGTGACTTTGGCCTTTCGCCGGATGGAACGGGCAGCGTTCCATGGCCCGGGGAGGGAAACGTGGTTTCATCCGTGAACTTCGTATATCTCAAGGACGCGCACTATCATCCCCTGATTGAAAAAATCCTTGATCCCGCCATTTTGCGTTCCTCATCATCAGCTTAGAACTTGAAACAGACCACTTGGAACTGCCAAGGATTCTACGAGGAGGTATCCTGCATGAAAAAAAGTCTGCCTGTCCTGCTTGTCCTATTGCTCCTGTCGGTTTGTTCCGCTCACGCAGAGGGCTATACGCAAATCGACCAGGAAACCGCCATGCGGATGATGGAAGATAAGGATGGGCATGTGATCGTGGACGTGCGGCGTCAGGACGAATACGACGCAGGCCACATTCCCGGAGCCATCCTGATCCCCAATGAAAGCATCGGCTGCGATTCCCCGGAAGCGCTGCCGGACTATCATCAAGTAATCCTCATTTATTGCCGCAGCGGCAATCGGAGCAAACAGGCGGCCCAGAAGCTGGCCGCCATGGGCTATACGAATATTTTTGAGTTCGGCGGGATCATCACCTGGCCCGGCGATATCGTGACCACGCAGGAGGAAGAAAACACAGCCATGAAGATTTGGATCAACGGAGCGGCTTTTGACGCCGCATTGGAAGACAACGACACCGCCCGGGCCTTTGCCGCGCTGCTGCCCATGGAGCTGGCCATGACGGAATTGAACGGCAACGAAAAATACCATTATCTCATGAGCGGCCTTCCCTCTTCCCCGGAAAAGGTGGGGCACATTGAAGCCGGGGATATCATGCTGTTCGGGGACGACTGCGTGGTGGTTTTCTACCGGTCCTTTGACACGCCTTACAGCTATACCCGCATTGGCAAAATCAATCATATCGAAACCCTGGCGGAGCAATTGGGCCGCGGGGACGTGGCCGTTTCCTTTGAGCGGCGCTGACAAAAAAGCAACGGGAAAGAAAGAGGGATCGTTTTGTACCGCTACATCGTCTTTGACGTGGAAACGCCCAACCGATACAACGACAGAATGAGCGCCATCGGCATCTCCGTCATTGAGGGCGGGGCCATTACCGAGGAGTTTTTCTCTTATGTAAACCCGGAAGCGCCCTTTGACCCGTTCAATACGCAGCTGACCGGCATTGACGAAGCCACCGTGGCTAACGCGCCTGCCTTCCCGGAGCTGTGGAAAAGGATCGAGCCGCTCATGTCCTCCGGCATTCTTGCTGCCCACAACGCGGTTTTTGATTTGGGCGTGCTGAAAAAATGCCTGCGGGATTACGGCATCTCCTGGAAAAGCACGGCAAAGTATTGCTGCACCGTGCAGATGGGGCGGCGGCTGGTGCCCGGCATTTCTCATTCCCTGAACGTGATGTGCGGCTATTATGGCATTGCGCTGAATCATCACCAGGCCGACAGCGACAGCCACGCCTGCGCGGAAATCCTGCTGAAATATTTTGCTTCCGGCGCCCAGGAGCGGGAGTTCATCAGGAGCTACCGGCTGGAAGATTGACATAGGCGTCCTTGCCGCCACCGGTGAACGGAAAGCCTGCAAGCAATACTCCCCCTCTGCGAAAACCGCAAATAAACGGACGATAAAAGCGGAGCTTTCAGCCACAGAGAATGTGGAAGAAAGCTCCGTTTTCTATTATCCTTTATAACATGACTTCTTCAAATCGAAAACCGTAGAAATCGAATCGGCTTCCGGGCAGGAACACAAAGGCGACGGAGCATTGGCCCGCGGGCACGTCCACGGTAAACGACTGTTCAGTCCGGGCGCTCCTGGTAAAATCGCAGGTGGAGGAGACGGCTTCGCCGTTTTCCCCGGTGATCCGGAGGGATACGGTGTTGATATCCAAATCTGTGGCGCCGTCCAGCACCAGGCGAAGGCTGCCTGCCCGGGCAAATTCCATATGCTCAAAGAGCAGCGTCACGTTATTGCCGATTTGCTTCACGCCTTCTTCATCCTTGGTGAAGCTGTCGCCGTACAGCTGGTCGGCGTCCAGGGCCCGGTTATAGCGCAGGGGCCGCGTCTGGCGGACAAAGGAGAAGCCCTTCATATGCGCCTTGCAGTCCAGGGAGAAGGCCAGGGTATGCACCCCCTTGAGCACACAGGGAAGATGATAGGTTTCTTCCTGGTACACATTCCAGATGCTGGGCTTTTGATAGGGCAGTTCAGCAATCAATTGGCCGCCCGCGCCCGGCATGCCTTCCCAGAGCTTCAGGCGGTACAAATCCCCGTTCAGGGCGAAGATGGGCAGCACCAGGGTATCCGACCCCACCGGCCCAAAGTCCACCCGGGAGAAACCCACCGCGCTTTCGCTTTCCCGGGCAAAGGCGATGCCCTGCTCGTTGCCCGCGCCGATATCGCCTTCCTTTAAATCGGCCAGGGCTCCGGCAATAAAGCCATAAGGGTCAAGCCCCATGGGGCCAAAGTCCTGGGCGGTGATTTCCATCTGGGACAGGATACGGGGATGGGGATAGCCGTTGCAGGCCGAGGCCCGCAGATACATGCTGCCGTCCCCCTGGGTTGTGACGGTGACGGTATCGCCCGCCTGGGTGAGACGCGCGCAGGGCATGTCCACCCCCTGGGCGTTGACTACCCGGAAGGAAAGCGCCTCCGGCCTGGCGTTTTCCGGCAGGGCGCGAACCCGGAAGGAAACGGAGGGGCTGTCCGGGGTGAGCCTCGTGGAGGACAGGGCCTCCAGGCTGATCTGGCGGACGAACACCTCGTCTTCCGTTTCCTTTTCCCGGCACAGGTTGGGCACAGCGCGGCGCTGCTCCCAGTTTCCGTCCACCGCCGTCAGTTCCATTTCCGCGTTGCTCAGGCCCTTGCCCGTGACGTGCAGGGTGAATGTGCCACCCTCGTTCGCCCCCACAATGATCAGCAGCTTGCCGGAGAACAGGCGGCGGCTCACTGTCTGGTAGCCATCCCGATCGGTGCTGTCGCCGTTGTCCAGCCCCAGCAGCACGCCGGGGGCGTCCACGGAAACATGCACCCGGTTGTTGGCGTTTTCCACCGGGCGGCCCTGTGCATCCGTGACCGTGACGGTGACAAAGACCAGATCCCCATGGGGATTCCCGGCGGACAGAATGAGACTGCTGCTCTTCAAACGGATGTGCGCGGGCTCGTCAAAGGATTCCCGGATTTCTTCGCACAGGATTTTCCCCTCCCGGTCGTAGGCCACGGCCTTCAGCTGTCCCGGTTCATAAGGCACCTGCCACGCAGGCAGGCAGGCTTCCGGATCAAAGCGGTTCACTTCTTTTTTGCCCAGGGATACGCCGTTTAAAAACAGCTCGGCAACCGCACCGTTGGTCATTACGGGCACGTCGATCAATTGGCCCTTGTTCCAGTTCCAATAAATGCCGATGTGGATCATGGGCGTATCCGTCCACATGGCCTGATAGAGATAATACGCGTCCTTGGGGAAGCAGGCGGTGTCGGTCTGGCCAAAGTAACAGTTCCGGGTATGGTAGGGGGTGGGCTCGCCGATATAGTCAATGCCCGCCCACACGAACTGGCCCAGGGAATAGGGGGTGTTCAGGTCATCCGCCAGCATTTTGGGCAGCTTATTGGCCCCCCAGGAGGTGTTGGAATTCATCAGGGCGGAGCACTGCAAATCCTCGTCGGAGAGGATGTTTTCTCCCATGGGGAAATGATAGATGCCCCGGCTGTACAGCAGGGAACCCGTTTCGCTGCCGTAAATCACCCAGTCCGGATGCTTTGCGTGGTGGTCGGCGTAATACTTTTCGGCGTAATTATACCCCGGCAGCTTCACGATGTCGGCGCATTTCTGCGCGCCCTCCCAGGGCATATAGTTGCTGGCGAAGGTGACGGGAGCGTGGCGGGTGTCATGCTTCTGCACTTCCTCCATCAGGGTTTTCGTCCAATACTGGCCCCGGTCGGACGCCTGCATATCATAGATTTCATTGCCGATGCTCCACAGGATCACGCAGGGGTGGGTCCTGTCCCGCCGCACCCAGGCCGCCACGTCCTCGGGGTAGGTGTCCGGGAAGAAGCGGGCGTTGTCGTAGGTGGTTTTAGGCAGCTCCCACATATCATACAATTCATCCATCACCAGGATGCCCCGCACGTCGCACATCCGCAGCAGCTGGGCCGCCGGAGGGTTATGGGAGGTACGGATGGCGTTCACGCCCATTTGCTGCATGATATCCAATTGCCGGTCGGCAGCGGCGGGGGTGAACGCCGCGCCCAGCGCGCCCAGATCATGGTGCAGGCAAACGCCGTGGAGCTTCACAGGCTGATCGTTGATAAACAGGCCCTGATCCGGAGTAAAACGCACTTCCCGGAAGCCCACATTGATCCATTCCTCCTGACCGTTCAGGGAAACGTGGAGCAGATAAAAGCGCGGCGCGCCCGGCCCCCAGGGCTCCACGTCCAGCTCCCGCATCTCCGCGGCGGCTCCCCCTTCGATGGCTTCCATGCCCGTTTCCCGGATACAGCGGCCCCTCAAATCCAAGAGCCGCAAGCAAGGGATTTCATTCCCTTCCCCGGCGATTTCCGCCTGCACGGACAGCACCCATTTGCCATTTTCCCGCCAGGTATTCACTTGGAATCCATCGGGAATCATGTGTCGTTCGGGCAGACGGTACAGCGTCACGTCCCGAAAGATGCCCGCGCCGGAATACCACCGGGAGTTGGGGCTCTGGTGGCGGATATGAACGGCGATTTCATTTTCACCGGGCTGGATTTTCCCCGTCAGATCCACAAAAAAAGGCGTGTAGCCGTAATGGTGGGTGCGCAGGATCTTTCCGTTGAGCAGCACATCGGCGTCCATATATACGCCGTCAAAATGCAAAAGCACCGTCTCCCCCGCCGCGTCGGCGTCTGAAAAGGATTTCACATACCAGCCGTCGCCGGATTCATACAGGGCGTCGGTATCGGCGATGAGCCAATCATGAGGCAGAAGCACGGGTGTGAACCGGGCCTGCTTCATTTCTTCATAGACACTGCCCAGGGGCAGCTTGACAAATTGCCAGCCTTCGTTCCAAAGCGTATGCATAAAACACCATCCTTTCCAAAAGAAAAACCGTGGAGGGAGCCGGCCGAAAAAACGGCTCTTCCACAGTAATAATTAAATCACTCTCAAAATTTTCTCCGCGTTGCCGTGGGTCAGGGCGTGGGCCAGGTCGATGCCAAAGCGCACAGTCAATTCGTCGAAGGCTTCCGCCATATGACTGTCCCGGCCCGGCAGGTCATGGCTGTCGGAGGATACGAAATCCACCAGCTCTTCTTCAAAAATTCTGTTTAAGTACCGCTGTCTGAAAAAGCCGTGCTTATCAATCACCGTGCTGGCGTTCACCTGGATCAGCGCGTCAAACTCCCGCCGCAGCCGCCGCAGCTGTTCCGGCTTTTTGAGGCAGTCGTACCTTTCCACGTGGGCGTACACCGGCACATAGCCCATCTCCGCCACGCTCCTCCCGGCTTTCAAAAGATCGGCATACTCGTCGTCGGGCATGAACTCCACCAGCACATGATTGGTATTGGCCAGGGTGAACACCTTGCCCTCGGAGAGAAAATAAGGAGTGGAAGGGGTATAAAGCACCTCGCAGCCGGTGTACAGCGTCAGATCGATCTTGTTTTCTTCCAGGTATTTTCTCGTTTCCTCCAGATGGGCTTTATAGGTTTCATAGGGAAAAGGCTCCTGGCCCGGCGTGATATGCGGTGTGGTGATAATGGTATGCACCTGGTTTTCAACCGCCTGGGCGATCATTTTTTTCGTGCCCTCAAAATCCTTCGCGCCATCATCGATCCCATAAATCAAGTGATGATGCATATCAACAAACATTCGCCTGTTCCCTCCCCATTCGATCCCGCGCTGACTGCCGGGACCACACATCATTATACCTTGTTTTGGGAGGTTTGTCTATTGCGATTTTTACGTTTTCAGATGCAGCCAGCAGGACAGGCAAACGGCACGGAATAGAAACGCAAAAGGCATCTGCCCATTCATGGTTCCTTTGCAGCTTGGATCGAATCCGAGTTCTAAGCTGTAAGTTCCAAGTTCTAAGCTGGATTTTGTCAAGCGCAATAGGGCGTGCAGATCATTCAAGACGATTGGGCTTAGAACTTTGAACTTGGAACTTAGAACTAAATGGTGATTTAATGTTCCTCTAATGTATACGATTGAACAGTTACCGCAAGAAAATAGAGGCAGATATGATTCTGCCCCTACCTGTTCTTCTTGCACCAATCGGATCAATATGGAAGATCAACTCAGCGGGAATCCTTTGCGGAGCGCTTTCAGCCACAAAGACGGGAAGGGTTCACCGCGCTCAATCTTCTCTTGCCTCAGTAGTTTTCCGCCTTCACCTGGAAATAAGCCTGGGGATGGGCGCACACGGGGCACACTTCGGGAGCCTTCTTGCCCACCACGATATGGCCGCAGTTGGCGCACTGCCAAATCATGTCGCCGTCCTTGGAGAACACCAGGCCGCCTTCCACGTTGGCAAGCAATTTGCGGTAGCGCTCCTCATGCTCCTTTTCGATGGCGCCCACGCCCTCAAACAGCTTGGCGATGTCCTCGAAGCCCTCTTCCCTGGCTTCCTTGGCGAAGGTCAAATACATATCCGTCCACTCATAGTTTTCGCCCTCTGCGGCCGCCAGCAGGTTTTCGGCGGTGGTACCGATGCCGCCCAGGAGCTTGAACCAGATTTTGGCGTGTTCTTTTTCATTATCGGCGGTTTCGGTGAAAATGTTGGCGATTTGCACATAGCCTTCCTTCTTGGCCTTGGAAGCGAAGTAGGTATACTTGTTCCGGGCCTGGCTTTCGCCGGCAAACGCTGTGCGCAGGTTCTGTTCCGTCTTGCTTCCTTTTAATTCCATGGGATGCATCCTCCTTGATGGTTCTTCTC
The DNA here is from genome assembly GCA_946626395.1 of uncultured Clostridia bacterium. Lineage (GTDB taxonomy): Bacteria > Bacillota > Clostridia > Christensenellales > Aristaeellaceae > RUG563. The sequence continues at coordinate 10,162 of CAMOUF010000279.1, read as the reverse complement.
CTTATTTTTTCCTTTTCGGGATGATTTTATTTATTCGCGCCGATCTTCGGAAATCCTCTATTTTTCCAATGTCTTGATCATATAGTTTTCATCCTGTTCATATTCATAGCCGAAATGCCGGTAAAACAGCCGCGACGCCTCGTAGCCCTTTCCGCCCAGATGGACGCGGACGCGCTTTATTCCGATGACGCGCAGATGATTTTCCGCCGTCTGGTACAGCGCTGTGCCGATGCCCCGGCGCTTCATGGACGCTTTCACATACAGTCTGTGCAGCCGCGCGTCCCGGGTGCCGGGCACGGCATGATATCCCACCGACCCAATCACCCGGCCTTCCTCGGAAAGGGCCAGCCAGAAGCAGTCGCCCCTGTCCAGATAGTTCTTCTTTATATCCAGCAGATCCTCATTCAGCCCCGGCACCCGGCCCAGGGCTTCCTTGGCCTCAAGCACTATGAAAATCATATCGTCCCGATATTTTTCCTCAAAGGGGATAATGCGCATCTTCCTCATCTCCGTCACAATATTATAGAATATTCCCAAAGCTGTCAAGCGGCTCCAACGGTTTCGCCGCTTTCTGTTCATAATTTCTTTACATATGCCTGCTATACTTATCATGCCATATTGGGCGCAAAGGAAAGGAGCACTTCATGCTGATTTTAAAGGACATTGCCAAGGATTATCAGGCGGGCGATACGAAGGTGGAGGCCCTGCGGGGCGTGAGCCTGCAATTCCGGGAATGCGAATTCGCCGCCATCCTGGGCCCCTCCGGCTGCGGAAAGACCACGCTGCTGAACATTATCGGCGGCCTGGACCAGTACAGCCGGGGCGATTTGATCATTAACGGAAAATCCACCAAGCAATTCAAGGACTCCGACTGGGACACCTACCGCAACCATTCCATCGGCTTTGTGTTTCAAAGCTATAACCTGATCCCCCATCAGACGGTGCTGTCCAACGTGGAACTGGCCCTGACCCTGTCCGGCGTTTCCCGGGAGGACCGCCGCCGCCGGGCGGAAGAAGCCCTGGAAAAGGTGGGGCTCAAGGATCAGATGCGCAAAAAGCCCAACCAGATGAGCGGCGGCCAGATGCAGCGGGTGGCCATCGCCCGTGCCCTGGTCAACGACCCGGACATCCTCCTGGCCGACGAGCCCACCGGCGCCCTGGACAGCGAAACCAGCGTGCAGGTGATGGAAATCCTGAAAGAAATTTCCAAAGAAAAGCTGGTGATCATGGTCACCCACAACCCCGACCTGGCCGACGCCTACGCCAGCCGCATCATCCGGCTGCTGGACGGCAAGGTGGTCAGCGATTCATACCCCTGCGAAGAAAAGGAAACCCGGACCGGTGCGGAGCCCCGGCAGAAAAAGCCCTCTATGAGCTTCCTTACCGCCCTCTCCCTTTCCATGAACAACCTGCTGACCAAGAAGGGCCGCACCGTGCTGACAGCCTTCGCGGGCTCCATCGGCATCATCGGCATCGCGCTGATTCTGTCCCTGTCCGCGGGGGTGGACGCCTTTATCGACCGAGTGCAGCGGGACACCCTGTCCTCCTATCCCCTGGAAATCGACGAGCGCACTGTGGACATGACGGACATGATGACCGGCATGATGGACATTTCCTCCGACACCCGGGAGCGGGAGGAGGGCAAGGTGTATTCCGGCAGCCGCATGACCAAGCTCATGAGCGGCTGGATGAGCGGCGTGACGGAAAACAACCTGACGGATTTCAAAAAATTTCTGGACAGCCGGGCCGACGAAGTGGACAGCCTGGTCAGCGGCGTGCAATATGAGTACGCCACGCCCCTGACGCTGTACCGTATAACAGACGAAGGGCCCATTCAGGTGAATCCCTCCACCACCTTGGAGGCCACCGGTATGGCCAGCATGATGAGCATGATGAGTTCCGGGGCCAGCGGCATCCAGGAAACCATGATGAACGCCACCATGACGAGGATGAACGCCTTCCAGCCGCTGCTGAACAATCCGGAGCTGCTCCGGGCCCAGTACAAGGTGCTGGCCGGGCGCATGCCGGAAAAGGCCGACGAAGTGGTGATCATCGTCAATTCCCGGGATGAATTGAGCGACTATGTGCTCTATACCCTGGGCCTCAAGGATCAAAGCGAATTAAAGGGCATGTTCGAAGCGCTCATGAACGGGGAACCCGTGGAAAGCGAGGACATGGAATTTTCCTATGACGAGCTCATGGGCCTGCGCTTCCGCCTGCTCCTGAACACGGACTATTATGAAAAGCAGGGCGACGCCTGGAGAAGCCGCAAAAAGAACGACGAATATATGCGGCAAAAGCTGGAAAACGCAATGGAAATCAAGGTGGTGGGTATTTTAAAGCCCGCCGACGGCGCGGTGGCCACCACGGTGAACGTGGGCGTGGGCTATCGGTTCGAGCTGATGGAATATCTGCTGGACCAGGTAAAGAACAGCCAGATCGTGCAGGAGCAATTGGCCCGTCCCGAAATCGACGTGTTTACCGGCCAGCCCTTTGAAACCGACCAGACCGACCTGTTCGCGGCCCTGGACAGCATGAGCGTCAGCGAATTCTTTGAAAAGTATTCCGGCGTCATGGGCCTGAACGCCGAAATCCAGAAGCGCATCGGCCAGGTGCCCTCCTTCGCCCTGAACATGGTAAGCAAGGAGGATATCAAGCAGGTGCTGCGCATGGCGCTGCCGGAGGACATGAACAACACCCTGCAAAAGAACCTGACCACCCTGGGCGTCAGCGACGCGGATTCCCCCAGCGCCATTTTCCTCTACCCCAAAAACTTTGAAGCCAAGGCGAAGCTGACCGAGCTGATCAACGAATACAACGACGCGGCGGAGGAAAAGGACGTGATCCGTTACACGGATTACGTGGGGCTGCTCATGAGCTCCATCACCACCATCATCAACGCCATCAGCTATGTGCTCATCGCCTTCGTGGCCATCTCCCTGGTGGTGTCCTCCATTATGATCGGCATTATCACCTATATCAGCGTGCTGGAGCGCACCAAGGAAATCGGCATCCTGCGGGCCATCGGCGCCAGCAAACGGGATATTTCCCGGGTGTTCAACGCCGAGACCCTCATTGTGGGCTTCATCGCCGGAGTCATCGGCATTTTGGTCACGCTGGTGCTTGTGATCCTCATTAACATCATCATCGTCCGCTTGACCGATATTCCCAACCTGGCCGCCCTGCCCCCCGTGGCCGCCGTGATCCTGGTGTGCATCTCCATGACGCTCACCTTTATCGCCGGTCTGATTCCTTCCCGGATGGCCGCCAAGAAGGACCCCGTGGTGGCCCTGCGGACAGAGTAAGGGAAAAGCGCCAACGTATCCCGCTTGAGAAACTCATTTTCTCTTTCCTCCCAGGAAATTTTGAAAAACTGTTTTTTCTGGGAGGAATTTTTCTTTTTCCGTCGAATATACCGAATTAGAAACACGGAAAAAGAAAAAAGCCGGGCGGCCCCGGCATTATAACGAGAGAGGAGTTGTTCTTTCATGAAGACTACCATCACCGCCAAGAACATGGTCGTGACTCCCGGCATCACCAACCGGATCACAAAAAAGACCGCCGCGATGGAGCGTTATTTGAAGCCTGATACGGAAATGTTCGTGCGGCTGCGCCGGGAGCGGGACGAGCGCATCTGTGAAATCACCGTGCCCATGCGGGACGTGACGCTGCGCGCCGAATCCTCCAGCAAGGATAACCTGTTCATGTCCATCGACAGCGCCCTGGCCAAGCTGGAGCGCCAGATCCTGCGCCACCGCACCAAGCTGGAAAAGCGCCTGCGGGAGGACGCCTACAAGGATGAACCCGCCGAATATATCGAAGACGTGGCCGCCTATGGCCCAAGCGACCGGCAGGTGGTGCGCACCAAGGAATTCCCCGTGCGCCCCATGGCCGTGGAAGACGCCATCCTGCAAATGGAACTGCTGGGACACAGCTTCTTCGTGTTCGTGAATATTGAAACCGAGCGCACCAACGTGCTGTATCTGCGCAAGGATGGAAACCTGGGCCTTCTGGTGCCGGAAGCCTAAATTATATATATTGCTTATCCTGGGGGAGCCGCGAAAAGCGGCTCCTTTTCTGCGCGGTGGATCAGGCGGCTTGCTTCCATTATCTGGATTTATTATAAATTTCGCAAAACTTTCGTAAAAAAAGAAGGAATTTCTTCATACGGCAGCGAATAAACAAGAGTTATTCTGAAGATTTGGAGGAAGCCATGCAGCCCCCGCAAGGTTCTTATCCCCAGGGCGGGTATCCGTCCGGGTCCGAGCAGGGCGGCGCGTCCCCCTGGGATCAGCCCCCGGCCCTCAATCAGTGGGTGCAGCGGCCCATCCCAGGGCAGCAGGCAGGCAGCCAGCAAATGCCAGGCTCCGTGCCGCCCCCAGCCCAGATCGCGCCTCCCCCGGCCCAGCCCTATGATTATTATCCGCCCCAAGCGCCGCAGCCCGGCGGCGGTTATGCCCCCTATGGCGGCTATTCCCAGCCAGAGCCGGAAGCTCCGGCGCCTCAGCAGCCCTCCGGGCCAGCGGGCGGCGGCTATCAGCTGCCCAAGACCGGCATGTCCCCGCCCCGGAGGCGGCAGCGTCCCTGGGGCTTGATCGCCACCCTGGCCATCGTGGTTCTGGTCGGCGCTTATATGGTGACCCGGATGCTGTCCGGGGGCCAGATCAGCTATGGCACGGTGAAATACGGCTCCCTGTCCGCCCAGTATACCGGCGACGCCGTGCTGGTGCGCAGCGAAACGGTGGACACCCAGGAAAACGTGAGCCAGATCGAATACATGGCCCAGGAGGGCAGCCTGGTCAAGCGCGGCGATTTGGTGGCCACCATCTATACCTCGGGCTTCAACGCCAAGGAATGGGTGACGCTGAAAAACCTGCGCACCCAGATCAAGGAATACCATAAAGTGCTCATTGCCGGGGCATCCACAGATGTGACCCTTTTAAACCTGATGAGCAAGGCTCAAAGCCGCGCCATGGAGGTACAGCGCCTGATTCACGGAGCCAGCGGCAGCATCAGCGCTCAGGAAGCGCTGCTCAAGGAAGCGCTGCAAAACCAGCAGACCTACATCAAGCAAAAGAACCCCGATGAACAGAAGCTGAGCCGCCTGTATTCCGACGAGAACACCCAGCTCCAGCGCATTTCCACCTGGACCAAGCAGTTCGCCGCCTCCTCAGACGGGCTGGTGAGCTTCTACACCGACGGCTTTGAAAGGGCCCTGAACATGACCACCTACGCCGATTACAGTCCCGTGCAGGTGCGGGGGATGTACAACGGCCAGGTGCCCGAATTGGAAACCACCGTCACCGCCCGGAACGCCACCGACGTATACCGCATGGTGCGGCAGGAGCCCTGGGTGATCCTGATGCTGTGCCATGAAATGGATTGGACGCCCATCGAGGGCCGGGAATACAACCTGGTCATCGAGAGCTTTGACAACGATGTGCTCCACGCCACCGTGCTGGACAGCGCCCGCTCCGGCGGGGAGCTGCTGGTACGGCTGCGGGTGGACGATCCCGCTTTCCTGCCCAATGTGCTCTACCTGCGCCAGTGCCAGGTGCGCCTGGGCGAAAACGTGAACAGCCTGATGGTGCCCTCCCGGGCCATCTATGTGCAGAACGGGCGCAAGGGCGTGGTCATGTACACTGAAGGCGGGGAATACTGGACCGGCGTGGAGGTCATCTCCGACGACGGCAACACCGCCTATGTGATCCCCGATAACGCCGGGGTGCTGGGCGACGGGGTCCGGGTCAGGCTGTTTTAAAGGAGTTAGGAGTGAGGAGTTAGGAGTGAGGAGTTAATTGATTCCGCTTCAATCTTTTTTGCAGCTCGTTATCTCTTGACGAATGGCCAAAACAGCTTGGAACTTGGAACTTAGAACCTGGAACTAAAAAAGGAACATGGCAATGCTGAAAGAGCGTGTGGAGCATGTGATGGCCACCCTGCGCCGGGAAAGCGAGCCCTTCGGCCGCTGTCCCCGGCTCATCGCGGTGACCAAGTATTCCCCGGTGGAGGATATCCTGCCCCTGGCTGAATTGGGGGTGGGGGACATCGGGGAAAACCGGGTACAGTCCCTTCGGGACAAGCTGCCTTATCTGGAGGGAAAATTTCAAATTCACCTCATTGGGCAGTTGCAATCCAACAAAGTTAAATATATAATAAAGGATGTATGCCTGATCCATTCTCTGGATCACGCTTCCCTGGCCCAGGAAATTGACCGCCAGGCCCAGAAAGCCGGGATCAGGATGCCGGTTTTGATCCAGGTGAATATCGCCCGGGAGCCCCAGAAGGGCGGCATCGGCGAGGAGGAGCTGTTCCCCTGTTTGCGGGAATGGGCCAAGCTGCCGGGGCTTAAAATCAACGGGCTCATGACCATGATGCCCCTGGGCGCGCCGGAGGATGTGGCGCTGAAACACTTTACCCGGATGCGGCAGCTGCTGGAACAATGCCAGCAGGAAGCCGTGGCGGGCACGGAAATGACGGAATTATCCATGGGCATGTCCCAGGATTACGGTTTGGCCGCGCACTGTGGGGCCACCATGGTGCGCGTAGGATCAGCTTTATTTCGATAACGGCAGGAGGACTTTGGCATGGCTTTCAGTGATTTCTTCACGAATCTGAAAGATAGAGCGGTACAGATGTATCAGAATTTCTTCTATGAGGGCAGGCCCGCCCAGCAGGAAGCGGCCCCACAGAAAAACGCGTATCAGGCCCCGGAGCAATCGGCGCCTGTGCGGGAGCCTCAGTGGAACGCTTACGGCCAGGCCGCCCAGCAGAATCCCTATACCGCTCCCTATCAGGGCATGCAGCAGCCTTATCAGCCCCAGCCCTATGCCCAGCCCCAGCCTGTTTATCAAGCCTCTTATCAGGCAGCTCAGCAGCAGCCCGCCGCCCAGGCTCCTTACGCCGGGACCCAGCCGCAGAGCCAGGAGCGCGCCCCCCGTTTCCGCCGCAGCAGCATGCATGCCCAGGAGCAGCAGGCTGCCAGCAACGTGGTCAATTTCCCCTATGCCGCCCCGGTTCAAACCCCTGAACAGCCCCAGGAGCCTCAGCAAAGCGCCGGGCTTTTGAACGCCCGCATTATCAACGCCCGCTCCATGGGCGACTGCCGCAGCGCGATTACCCTGCTTCGCAACGGCGACGCGGTGCTGATCGTGATGGAAAATATCACCAATCCCGGCGATATGCGCCGCTTGGTGGATACCCTGTCCGGCGCCTGCTATTCCCTGACCGCCACCATTACCAAGGTATCCCGCTACGGAGTCTATTTGCTGGCCCCCCAGACCATCGCGGTCTTTGCCGACCAGGCCACCAACCAGATGAACGCCGGCCCGGCCCGCAGCCAGAATTATCAAAGCGCTTATGCCGCCGCCCAGCGGCCCGCCTATACGGCCCAGCCCGCGCCCCAGGCCCAGGCTCAGCCCGCATATGCCCCGCAGCCTCAGCAGCAGCCCTTTACCCAGCGTCCCACGCCCGCCCCTGGGGAAAACACCCAAACCTTCTATCCTCGGGCCATGCCCCAGCAGGACGCTTCCATCCCCTCCTTTACCAATCGCCCGGTGAATAATTACGGCTTCGTACCGGATGAAGCTGCCGAAGCGGCGCAATAAAAGAAGCACAGTTTTTCCTTCTCTCCCTTGTACTGAAAGGAGTGGCAGCCATGATCGGTATGATCCGGTTCTTGCTCAGTGTTTACGCCCTGATGCAGCTGGTGCATTTTGCCCTGCCCTATGTGTCCTCCGTCCAGCGGCCCTGGATGGCCACCCTGGCCCGTTTCTGCGAGCCCGGCGTGAAAATAGGCAATCAACTGATCGCCAAGCTGATTCCTCAGGTGCAGATGAAGATCGAAGCCGGGCCCCTGGCCGCCGCTGCCATTTGCTATTTGGTTCGTGCCGTTCTCGGCATTTTCTTTCGGTAACCCTATCAAAGCACAGACGTGGAAAGGAGCATCACCATGGCCATCACCGTTTCAATGATCGAAGAAAAAGAATTCAAAACCAAAATGCGGGGCTACGATCCTATTGAGGTAGACGAGTTCCTGGATGATATTTGCGATGAAATGGTCGCCCTGCAGGAGGAAATCGCCACACTGAACCAGCGCCTGGCTCAGGCCGCTCAGCAGCAGCCCAGCGCTTACGCGCCTGCCGCCGTGCCCGCCCCCGCTCCCGTGGCTCCCGCTCCCGCCCCTGTGCAGGTGGCGAAGGAACAGCCCACCCCCCAGAAGGAAGACAGCAGCGAGGCCGCCCAGAAGCTGCTGGCCCGGGCCCAGAAGGTGTATGACGAAACCCTGGCCGACGCCAAGAAGGAAGCCCAGGAGATCCTTGACAGCGCCAATGAAAAGGCCCGGGAGCAGATCGGCTCCCTCCAGGATACCAAGGACGCCTTGGTCAAGGAAGTGGACGAATTGAAAGCCGCCGCCAAAGATTACCGGGACCGGTTCCTGCGCCTGATCGAGGATCAGCAGCATGTGCTGAAAGCGGAAACCGCGCTGTTTGACGAGGAGTAATTCTTTTCTTCAAGAGAATCTGAAACGCTTGGTACATGCCGCCAGGCGTTTTTTCAACGAAAGGATTTTCCGCCATGCGCGTATTTGACACCCATTGCCATTATGATGACGAACGCTTTGATGAGGATCGGGAGGAAGCCTATCAACGCATGCTGGACGCCCAGGTGGCCCGGTGTGTGTGTGTTGGAAGCGACCTGCCTTCCTCCCAACGGTGCATGGATTTTGCCGCCGCCCATGAAGGGGCCTTTGCCGCTGTGGGCGTGCATCCCCACGAGGCCAAGGACGCTCCCGAGGATTATTTGGACACGATTTCAGAAATGCTGAAAGCCCCCAAAGTGGTGGCGCTGGGGGAAATCGGCCTGGATTATTATTATGACCTGTCCCCCCGGGACGTGCAAAAGCGGGTGATGGCGGAGCAGGTGGCCCTGGCGGTGAGGCTGGATGTGCCAGTGATTTTCCATATCCGGGACGCTCACGGGGACATGGTGGATTTTTTCCGGGCCCAGAAAAAACTGCCCCAGGGCATTATTCATTGCTTTTCCGGCAGCCCGGAAATCGCCCGGGAATATGTTCGCATGGGCTTTTATATTTCCTTTGCCGGGCCCCTGACCTTTAAAAAAGCCCCCCATCTCCAGGCCGCCGCCCAGGAGGTGCCCATGGACCGGCTGCTGGTGGAAACCGACAGCCCTTACCTGTCCCCGGAGCCCAAGCGCGGACGGCGCAACGAGCCTGCCCATGTGGTCTATACCCTGGCGAAGCTGGCTGAGCTTCGCGGCCTGCCCGTGGAGGAGATGGCCCAAATCACCTGGGAAAACGCCTGCAGGCTGTATCGGATTTGATTCACAGAAAAACACTCCTTGCCCCAGCGGCCAAGACCGCGTGCAGCAGGCAATGGTATGAAGTAAACAAAACCTCGATCGGTCAGCACGGAATCCGGGAAGACTTTACGGATAAAACCAAAAACAAAAAAATGAAGGTTGGAAAAATGAAGAAACTGGTTTGCATTGCAATGATCCTGTGCATGATGTGCGCTCTGACTGCCTACGGCGAAAGCGCTGCGCTGCAAACGCCCCGGGAAATCATCGGTTTGGAGGCGGACTCTTCCCCGGAATGGGCGGTGGCCCTGGCGGAAAAGCAGGGCGCTCACCAGCTTTTCGTGGTGGCAGTCTATGAAAACACCACAGCCTGGATTTCCCTTCACGAAAAGGATGCAGACGGCGTATGGAAAATGACGATGTCCACCCCGGGCTTCATCGGCAAAAACGGCCTGGGCAAAACCAAGGAAGGCGACGCAATGTCTCCTGTGGGCGTGTTCTCCTTCAACCGGGCCTTCGGCATCGCCCCGGACCCCGGCTGCGCCATTCCCTACGTGCAGGTGGATGAGAATACTTATTGGTCCGGCGACGTGCGGAAAGGGATGCGCTATAATGAGCTGGTAAGCCTGACGGAGTATCCCGACCTGAACCTTCCGGACAGCGAGCACATCATGGATTATACCTACCAGTATCAGTACTGCCTGAAAATCAGCTACAACGCCGAGGGTACGCCCGGTCTGGGCTCCGCCATCTTCCTCCATTGCCTGGGCGACCGCAAGCCCTATACCGGCGGCTGCGTGGCCATTCCCATGGAGCAGATGTACTATGTGATGCAGCATGTGTC
>CAMOUF010000278.1 GCA_946626395.1 uncultured Clostridia bacterium | reverse complement strand
GACGTAATGAACACCCCCGTATGGCCGTCCTCATACTCCATGTAGGTGGTCACATCGTCCTCCACCTCCACGTCATGCCACAGGCCGTAATGCATGAAGGAGTGGACGCGTTTCGGCATGCCCAGGATCCACTGCCACAGGTCCAGCTGGTGGGGGCACTGGTTCAGCAGCACGCCGCCGCCCTCCCCGGACCAGGTGGCCCGCCAGTCGCCGCTGTCATAATAGAACTGGCTGCGGTACCAGTTGGTGATCAGCCAGTTGGCCCGGCGCACCCGGCCATACTTGCCGCTCTGGATCAGCTCCCGCATTTTGCGGTAGAGGCAATTGGTGCGCTGATTGAACATCATGCCGAACACCACATCGGGACGCTTTTTCGCTTCCTCGTTCATTTCCCGAACCTGCCGGGTATACACCCCCGCGGGCTTTTCGCACATCACATGGATGCCCCGTTTCATGCATTCCATCACGTATTTGGGATGATCGTAGTGGGGGATGGACACCACGCAGGCGTCGATGAGGCCGCTGTCCAGCATGGCGATGGCGTCGTCAAACCGGGCCACCTCCTCCGGCAGGGTGTTCTTCGCCCATTCCAGCCGGGCGGGGTTCCTGTCCGCTACGGCGGTCAATTTGATTTCCGGGCACCAGTTTTCCGTGGAAATCCGCTTGGCGTAGCCGGAGCCCTGGTTGCCGATGCCGATGATTCCCAAACGCACAAAATCAGCCATGGTCTTTTCTTCCTTTCATGTATGTAAAGTTCTCAGTAAAGAATGATCAATTCAAAACAATTTATTTTATACGATTGATGGCAGGGCGACTTGTAGGGGCGGATAATATCCGCCCGTCCAAGAGAATCATTTCGAGTGCTTATTTTCCCATCGCTCGTAATACCTGACACAGCGGGCGGATAATATCCGCCCCTACCCTTTGGCCGTTCCTTGCAATGCATCTTTATGAGCTGTTTTGAATTGCTCAGTTTTTACCTAAGTTTTAGTTCCAAGCGAAAAATGATCTACGCCATGGGTTCCCGAGGATTATTCTCACTGGAAGCCCCAGCTGCGCAGATATTGATAGGAGCGGCGCAGGCATTCAAAGGGGTCTTCGCCGTTGCAGTCGTCCTGCTCCACCAGCATATATTTCGTTCCGCCCGCTTCGGCCTTTTCAAAGACCCGGCCGAAGTTGATGTTGCCCTCGCCCACCACCGCCATTTTCCGGCCATAGGCATAGTCCTTCAGGTGGATGCAGGGAATGCGTCCGGCCAGCTTTTCCAGCCATTGAGCGGGGTCGCCGCCCCCGGCCTGCACCCAGAAGGTGTCCACGGTAAAGCCCATCTGCTCCGGGGGCAGGGCCTCCATGAGCCGCTCCAGGATCAGCTTGCCGTCCAGCTTCTTAAATTCCTGGTCGTGGTTGTGGTACATAAACAGCTTGCCGTTCTCGGCGATTTTTTTCGCGATGGGCGGAAAAATCTCCATCCATTGATCAAAGCTCATGTTCTTTTCCGGGTCGAAGGCCCACCAGCCCAGGCCGATATGGTCGCACCCGATCACATCGTGCTCCTGAATCACCTGGCTGAGCTCCCCGGTCAGCCGGGGCACAGGGGTATGGGTGAGCACGCAGCGCAGGCCGTTTTTGTCCAGCTGCTCCTTCATCCAGGCCGCCGGATAGGGGCACGTGGCGGACAGCTGCACCGTCCGGTATCCCATATCCGCCACCTTTTTCAGCGATTCCGCCAGGCCGTCCAGGGTCTGGCAGAACGCCCGCACGGTATAAAATTGCGCGCCGATCTCCATGGTTGATCCGCTCCTTTCCTTGTGGTTCTATTATACCGTTTATGAAAACCGTTTACAATATCCTGAATCACAAAGAAAAAATAAATTCTGCCGAATTTCGGCTCAATGCAAAAGCTTGGGGACAGGACATCCGCCACTGGCGGCTGTCCGCGCTTCGTCCCCCTCCGAGAAAGCAATCCAGATGTCAAACAGCATAGCTGATTTCTCGACACGATACATGCGAGTCACCCCCGCAGATACGATACGGCGGTGATTCGCATGTTTGTTTTTATCTTCAAGGAGGGAATAACCCATGTCTGAACTGCGTTCCAATGATTTCCTGGTGAAAGAAAAACCCGGCAAATTAATGCGCAAGTACGCCATTCCCTGCATTATTTCCCTGGTGGTGGCGGCGCTGTACAACATCGTGGACCAAATCTATATCGCCAACGCCGATTACCTGGGCTCCTTTGGCAACGCCGCCAACACCACTGTGTTCCCTATGACGGTGCTGGCTCTGGCCATTGCAGTGATGATCGGCGACGGGGCGTGCGCCTTCGTGAGCATTCTGCTGGGCAGAAAGAATCAGCAGGACGCCCACAAGACCATCGGCAACGCTGTGGTGCTGACGGTGGGCAGCAGCGTCATCGTGACCATTCTGTATCTGCTGTTCTCTGAACCCATCCTGACGCTGTTCGGCGGCCGGGTGAATGGTGAAACCTTCAAGCTGGCCAAGGAATATTTCTTCTGGATCACCCTGGGCATGCCCTTCTACATGTTCGGCCAGGCCATGAACCCCATCATCCGCTCCGACGGCAGCCCGCGCTTCGCCATGATCTCCACCGTGGCCGGGGCTGTCACCAACATTTTCCTGGATTGGCTGTTCATCTATCCCCTGCATATGGGCATGATGGGCGCGGCCATCGCCACCGTGATCGGGCAGATTTTGACCGCCGTGCTGGCGATCTGGTATCTGTGCCACATGAAAGCTGTGAAGCTGGAAAAGAGCAGCTTCGGCCTGTTCCCGGACCTGATGAAGCAGTATATTCCCCTGGGCATCACCAGCTTTTTAAGCCAGGCCAGTTTGGTTGTTTCCATGGCCGCCGTGCAGAACTCCACTGCCAAATGGGGCGCGCTGGACCCGGTGTTCGGCCAGCCCCAGTACACCCAGATCCCCCTGGCGGTGCTGGGCATCGTGATGAAGTTCTTCCAGATTGCCATTTCCATTTCCGTGGGCCTGTCCGCCGGCTGCATCCCGGTGGTGGGGTATAACATCGGGGCCCAGCGGAAGGATCGCGTCAAAACACTGTTCACCTACCTGTTGGCGGCGGAGGCCATCGTGGGCTTCGTGGCCCTGTTCATCGTGGAGGCATTTCCTCAAGGCCTCATCAACATTTTCGGCGCGGCCAACGAGGGCGAATACTACACCCAGTTTGCCATCCGCTCCTTCCGCATCTATCTGTGCATGATGCCACTGGCCATGGTCAATAAAGGCACCTTCATTTTCCTCCAGGCTCTGGGCAAGGCGAAAGAATCCATGATCCTGTCCCTGGTGCGTGAAATCATTTTCGGCGTGTTCCTGCCAATCCTTTT
>CAMOUF010000277.1 GCA_946626395.1 uncultured Clostridia bacterium | reverse complement strand
GATCATCGGTGGCAGCGAATACCGTCTGACGGTGAAATTCGACGCCAATGACGGGGAAAAGATCTTCGGCATGGGCCAGTATCAGCAGCCCTTCCTGAACCTGAAGGGCAATGTGCGGGAGCTGGCGCAGCGGAACAGCCAGGTCAGCGTGCCCTTTATGGTCAGCAGCCTGGGCTACGGCTTCCTGTGGAACAACCCCGCCGTGGGCCAGGTGACCTTCGGCAAGAACCTGACCGAATGGAAAGCCGACGCTACCAAGGACATGGATTACTGGATCACCGTGGCGGACACTCCCAAAGAAATTTTGTTCAATTACACCGCCGTCACCGGCCGCGCCCCCATGATGCGGGAGGACTGCATGGGCCTGTGGCAGTGCAAGCTGCGCTACCGCACCCAGGACGAGGTGCTCACCGTGGCCCGAAAATACAAGGAGCTGAACCTGCCCATCGACGTGATCATCATCGACTTTTTCCATTGGACGGTGCAGGGCGACTGGAAATTTGACGAAACATACTGGCCCGACCCCAAGGCCATGGTGGACGAATTGCACAGCATGGGCATCAAGGTCATCGTATCGGTATGGCCCAGCGTGGACCGGCGCAGCGAAAATTTCAATGAAATGATGGAGCGGGGCCTGCTCATGCGCACCGAGCGGGGCGCGGCCCAGACCTATGATTATCAGGGCGACTGCGTGACCATCGACCCCACCAACCCGGAAACCCGGGCCTATGTGTGGGAAAAGTGCAAGGAGCACTACTACAACTACGGCATCGACTTTTTCTGGCTGGACAATTCCGAGCCCGACCTGACCAAGTACGACTTTGACAACTTCCGCTATTTCATCGGCCCCGCCATGGAATGCAGCAACATCTTCCCCCAGTGGTACAGCCGGGTGTTCTTTGACCCCATGCAGGCGGCGGGAGCCCAGCCTGTGAACCTGCTGCGCTCCGGCTGGGCGGGCAGCCAGAAATACGGAAACGTGCTCTGGAGCGGCGACGTGCCCTCCTCCTGGGAATCCCTGCGGGATCAGGTGACGGCGGGGCTGAACATCGGCCTGGCGGGCATTCCCTGGTGGAACACGGACATTGGCGGCTTTATGGAGGGCAACGTGTTTGACCCCGCCTTCCGGGAGCTGCTGGCCCGCTGGTACGAATGGGCGGTGTTCACCCCCGTCATGCGTCTCCATGGCGACCGGGAGCCCTTCACCATTCCGCCCCTGGACGACCGGGAGCGGGGCGGCGGCTATCTGCACACCGGCCAGGGCACGGAAATGTGGGCCCTGGGCGATGAAATGTTCGCCCTGATGAAGGAGGGCTATGACCTGCGCCAGCAGCTGCGGCCCTATATCAAGCGCATCTATCAGGACGCCCACGAAACCGGCGCGCCGCTGCTGCGGGCCATGTTCTTTGAGTTCCCGGAGGATGAAACATGCTGGGAGCTTTCCGACCAATATATGTTCGGCCCGGATTACCTGGTGGCCCCGATCACCGCGCCCGATACCTTTGAGCGGCCGGTGTACCTGCCCAAAGGGCAATGGCAGGAAATCCACACCGGGGAAACCTGCGAAGGCGGAAAGACCGTCACCGTGAAAGCGCCGCTAAACTATATTCCCGTATTCCGCAGACTGTAAGGAGGTTGGAACCATGCTGGCATTGAACGAACAAAGCCTGCGCAGCCCCGCTGAATGGAAAGAAAAGGGCTATGTCCTGCCCGCCTTTGACCGGGCGGCCATGTTGGAAGCCACAAAGGAAAACCCCGTATGGGTGCACTTTGGGGCGGGCAATATTTTCCGGGCCTTCCAGTGCGCCGCCGCCCAGAAGCTGCTGAACGAAGGAAGCATGAAAAGCGGCATCGTGGCCGTGGAGGGCTTTGACTACGAGATCGTGGAAAAGGGCTATTGGCCCTGCGACAATTATTCTCTGCTGGTGACGCTGAAATCCGACGGCAGCGTGGAGAAAACCGTGATCGGCAGCATTGCCGAGGCTCGGATCCTGGACAGCGCCAATGAAAAGGAATACAGCCGCCTGAAAGAGATTTTCCGGAATCCCTCCCTGCAACTGGTTACCTTCACCATCACCGAAAAGGGCTACAGCCTGGTCAGCGGCAAGGGCGAACCCCTGCCCGCCGTGGCGGCGGACTTTGCCGCCGGACCGCAAAAGCCCCAGAGCTACATCGGCAAGGTGGCCTCCCTGCTCTATGCCCGGTATCAGGCCGGGGCCGCGCCCATCGCTCTGGTGAGCACGGACAACTGCTCCCACAACGGCGAAAAGCTCTACGCCGCCATCAGCGCCTTTGCCAATGCCTGGGGCGATGCGGGCTTCCAGGCCTATGTGGACGACCGGAAAAAGGTGTCCTTCCCCTGGAGCATGATCGACAAGATCACTCCCCGGCCCGACGCCTCGGTGGAAGAAATGCTGCGGCAGGACGGCCTGCAGGGGCTGGAGCCGGTGATCACCTCCAAAAACACCTACATCGCCCCCTTCGTCAACGCGGAGGAAAGCGAATATCTGGTCATCGAGGACGATTTCCCCAATGGCCGTCCGCCCCTGGAAAAGGCGGGCTTCATCTTCACCGACCGGGACACCGTGAACAAGGTGGAGCGGATGAAGGTATGCACCTGCCTCAATCCCCTGCACACCTCCCTGGCGGTATACGGCTGCCTGCTGGGCTACACCCGGATCTGGCAGGAAATGAAGGACGAGGATCTGGTGCGGCTGGTGAAGCGGGGGGGCTATACCGAAGGGCTTCCGGTGGTCACCGACCCCAAGGTCATCGATCCCAAGGCGTTCATTGACACCGTGGTGAACGTGCGCCTGCCCAATCCCTTCATGCCCGACGCGCCCCAGCGCATCGCCACGGATACCTCCCAAAAGCTGGCCATCCGCTTTGGGGAAACCATCAAGGCGTACCTGGCCGACCCCGCCCTGGACGTGCATTCCCTGAAAGCCATTCCCCTGGTGCTGGCGGGCTGGATTCGGTATCTGATGGCGGTGGACGATCAGGGCCAGCCCTTTGAGCTGAGCAGCGATCCCATGCTGGACACCCTCCGGCCCTTGGTGGCGGGCCTGCGTCTGGGCGATCCGCTTAGTGCTGATCAGCTCAAGGAAAAGCTGCTGCCCCTGCTCAAAAACACCGCCGTCTTTGGGGTGGACCTGGTGGAAGCCGGCCTGGCCGACGCCGTGTGCCAGACCCTGAGCCGCCTCCTTGCCGGCAAAGGCGCGGTGCGGGCCGTGCTGCAAGGGCTGTAAGGAAATCAATATTTTTCTGGGGGAAACCATTCTTTGGAGCCCAAAGAATAGTTTCCCCCAGACCCCCTTCTAAGAAAACCCATTCGGAAAAAACATGGAATAGTTGTATTTTATTGGTTCCCGCAGTTACGATAAGTAAAAATAACATGCTTGAATCTATTATGGGGCTGTCTCAAGTCAGGAAATATTTGCCAAACAAATAAGAAAATTTATAAAATATGGCACGAGATTCCAACCAGATCGGTAGAATCTCGTGCCATCTTCATTTGGGAAAATGAGTTTTGAGACAGCCCCGCAGATAAACAAATTTCGTTCTTGCTCCTTTTCTGTTACAGCGGGAGCCAGCATAATATATTCCTAATTTGTTTTTCCCGAATAGCTTTTCTCGGAAAGGGGTCTGGGGGAAACATTCGTCAATTTTATGGCCGCTCCGCTTCCTGGCTTTGTTTTTCCCTGTTCTTTTTATGCACCCATTCATGGAGGAGGGTATAGACGGTGGCGGTGATGGGTACGGCCACGATCATGCCGCCGATACCGCCCAGGCCGCCGCCCACGCTGACCGCGGCCAGCACCCACAGGCTGGGAATGCCAACGGAACTGCCCACCAGCCGGGGATAGAGCACATTGCCCTGCACGGTTTGCAGCGCCACGATAAACAAAAGGAACCACAGGGCCAGGGAAGGATTGGCAGTGAACACCAGGAAGGTGCCCAGCGCCGCGCCGATATAGCCGCCGATGATGGGAACCAGCGATGTGGTGCCGCTGAGCACGCCCACCATCAGGGCGTAGGGCATATGGAAAATGCGCATGCCCAGCCAGGTGAGGATGCCCAGGATCAGGCCGTTGACGCTCTGGCCCACGATAAAGCCGGAGAAGCACCGGTTGGCCGTGGACAGCACCCGCTCCACCCGTTCGCTGTTTCTTTCAGAGGCCACGGCGTGCAATAAATTGCGGTACTGATGGTTCAGCTGCTGCTTGCTGCCCAGCAGGAAAATAGCGAAGATAAAGGAGATCAGGAAGTTGGCGATTTCGCTGGTGACCATGCCGATCACCGTCACCGTGGAAGAGAGAAGCGCGCCGTTGCCCACGCCGTTCAGGGCCCAGTTGATCACCCGCTCCTGCACCTTTGGCCAATCCAGATTCAGGGATTCGATGTATTCCGTCACGGCGGGCACGGGCTGGGACAAATCCATCAGCCAGGCCTTTACCTGGGTGAAATAATTGGGCAGCTCTCTGCCAAGCAAGGTAAAGGCGTCCGTCAGGCCGGGGATGATGGTAAAAATCAGCAGCACGATAAACGAAACCAGCAGCGCAGTGGCGATCAGGATGCAAATGCCCCGGCGGCTTTTATTGATCCAGGGCTTTTTGCTGTTCGGCAGCATGATTTTTTCCAGCCGTTTGATGATGATCTCCAGGATATAGGCCAGCGCCGCGCCCACGATCAGCGGGCTGGCCACCCGCCAAATCAGCAGCACGGTATTGATGATAAATTCAACGTGGATCACGCCCAGCGCCAGCAGCGCCGCCAGCAGCATGAGCCGCACGATTTTCCGCTCGCCAAACCATTTTGCCAGGGGATGCTCCCGTTCCTGCATATCCCATTCCTCCCGTGCCGGACGCGCTTTGTCCGCTTGCCGTATGACAGGGCCATTATAGCATATTTTTTCATTTTCGTCCATGCGCGCGTTTCTGTTTCTTTGCCTTGCCAAACGGGGCTTTTTTGCGTATACTCAAAGGGAAATCTTCTTTTGAAAGGAAGCGCCGCTATGACTGTTCAGGATCGTTTTCTTCATTATGTGAGCTTTGACACCACCAGCGATGAAGCCTGCCCCCAATGCCCCTCCAGCGACCGCCAATGGGTCCTGGCCCGGGAGCTGGAAAAAGAAATGAAGGCCCTGGGCCTTCAAGGTGTCCGGCTGGATGACCACTGCTATCTCTACGGTTTCATTCCCGCCAATGCGGAGCACGCGCCCGCCATTGGCCTCATCGCCCATATGGACACCGTGGATGCCGTGCCCGGCTCGCCCATTCATCCCCGGGTGCTGCACTATCAGGGCGGAGATGTTAGGCTGAATGAAGATAAGGGTATCGTGATGAAGGCCAAGGATTTCCCCTCCCTTTCCGCCCAGGTGGGCAAAGACCTGATCGTCACCGACGGGACCACCTTGCTGGGGGCCGACGACAAGGCAGGTGTGGCGGAAATTATGACCCTGTGCGAATACGTGCTGACCCATCCCGAATTCAAGCACGGGAAAATCTGCGTGGGCTTCACCCCCGACGAGGAAATCGGCCGGGGAGCGGATCTGTTCGACGTACAGGGCTTCGGCGCGGACTTTGCCTACACCGTGGACGGCGGCAAGGCAGACGAGATCGAATACGAAAACTTCAACGCCGCCTCCGCCCGGGTGCTGGTGCACGGCTTTTCCATTCACCCCGGCTCTGCCAAAAACAAAATGCGCAACGCCCTGCGGCTGGCCATCGAGTTTAACGCCATGCTGCCGCCCAGCGAAATTCCCGAATGCACTGAGGGCTACGAGGGCTTTTATCATTTGAACCATATCCACGGCGAGGAGCAGGAAGCGGAGCTGCGCTATATCATCCGTGACCATGACCGGGACAGGTTTGAACAGCGGAAGGCGTCCATGGAAAAAATCGCCGCTTACCTGAACGGCAAGTACGGCGAAAACACCTTTGAGCTGATCCTTCGGGACAGCTATTACAACATGAAAGAAAAGGTGCAGGAAAAGCCGGAGGTAATTGACCGGGCGCTGTACGCCCTGAAAGCCTGCGGCCTTTCCCCCGCCTGCGTGCCCATCCGCGGCGGCACCGACGGGGCGCGGCTGTCCTTCATGGGCCTGGTATGCCCCAACCTGGGCACCGGCGGCTATAACTGCCATGGCATCTTTGAATACGCCTGCGTTCAGGAAATGGAAACCATGGTGGACGTGCTGAAAAAAATCGTGGAAGCGTAATTCAGTGAGGAGTGAGGAATGAGGAGTGAGGAGTTAATAGTTACAAATTCTTCACTTCTCATTCCTGCCTCCGCAGTAGTTGGCAAAATCCCCATTCCCGCCCATAAAAAACCGCGCCGCGCTTGTGTTCGCGGCGTTTTTTTGATACACTATGGAAAGAAACCCAACTGCAAGGAGGAAAAAGCCGTGGCGTGGAAGGGAAGCGTGATCGGGCTGGCGGCCCATGTGGACGCGGGAAAAACCACCCTGTCGGAATCCATGCTGTATCT
>CAMOUF010000276.1 GCA_946626395.1 uncultured Clostridia bacterium | reverse complement strand
TGACCGCCGGAAAAGAAAATATTGGGCAGGCAGCAGTCCCCGTGGGAGAAAACAGGCTCCAGAGACGGCTTATTGTTTTCCAGAAAGGAAAGCAGCTTTTCCGGGCTTTCAAAGCCCCCGGGACCGAAGGTGTCCGGTTCGCACCGGGAAAAATCCACCAGGCCGTGCTCCAGGCTGTGCCGGGCGTGGCTTAGCTCCCCGTCCAGGGAACGGCTTCGGGGGCAGGCTGCGGCGTCCACCTGCCAAAGCATCTGAATGGCCTGGGCCAGCAGGCGCAAAAGAAGCTCCGGCTGCTCCAGAAAAGATACGTCGCAGGCCATTTTGCCCTGCACCCGGGTCATAAGCAGGTATTCCTTTTCCCCGTCCCGCTGAAAATCCACCACCCGGGGGGCGGGCAGCCGACCCTCCAGATACCGCATCACCTGGAGCATGCCGTCGGTGAGGGGATTGGGGGCGCTGATTTTCAGCACCAGATCCGGAAAAATCAGCACCTGGGAGCCGGACATGCCGATGCCGTCCAGGGTATAGAGCTGGCCCTGAATGATTCGCCGGATGGCCTGCGGTATGTTTTCAAAATCCATTTATTTATCCCCCGTGGAGCCGATGCCGCCCCGGTCCGGGCCGGAAAGGATCTCCACTGTTTCCAGCGTGGCATCGGGCATTTTTTTCATGAGCCGGAATTGGCAGATGCGGTCGCCCAGGTCGATGTGGGTGTCCCGCATGGCCAGGGCGGAAAAGTACCACAGGTCGTTGTCCCCGCAGTAGCTTTCGTCGATCACGCCCACGGAATTGGTCATGAGGATGCCCCACCTTTTGAAGGTGGAGGACCGGGGCGCCACGTGGGCTTCATAGCCCTTGGGCAGCTTCATGGACACCCCCAGGGAAATGAGCCGGTATTCCCCGGCCTTTAGGTCCACCGTCTCCGCGGCCCTCAGGTCGATCCAATCCCCCTGGGGCAGCTTTTCCAAAGGGGGGATGGGGGCGTGATAGCGCACCTGGATCACGAATTTTTCCTGCATGATAAGCTCCTGATGAACAAAGAAGTAGTATTATTCTGGTTCAATACAAAACGTTGCGGGAATTCCAATGTATTCCCGCTATTTTGCTCCGAAAAGAACCAAGGAGAAAGAACACATTTACTGAATCCTTTATTGCTTTCTCGGAGGGGGGTGGGGGAACTGCTCTTTGGCATCCAAAGGGCGGTCCCCCCACATTTTATACATTGACCCATTATTCTTCGGAGATTTCGTCCAGCGTCATGGCGAAGCCGGGCACGCATTCCATCATGAAGTCCTGCACCTCATGCAGGTCGATCTGATCCAGGGTTTTCTTGACGGATTTCCGGGCGGACTCAAATTCCTGATTGCCGGACTTGCGCTCCTCCAGGCATTTGATATAAGCGCAGATGCGGTCGGCGGCCTTGACGATCTTCCATTCGTCGGTTTCCTCGTCGTGGGCGATGAGAGGGGTATAGTATTCCCGCAGGTCCGGAGGCAGCATGCCGATGAGCTTCTGGGCGGCGATGTCCTCCAGTTTGTTGTACTCTGTTTTGATGGCGGGGTTATGGTGCTTGATGGGGGTGGGCAAATCGCCGGTGATCACCTCGCTGGCGTCGTGATACATGGCCAGGGCCATGATGTATTCGGCATTGTAGGCTTTCTTGTAGCGCACGTTGCCCATCACCGCGATGGCATGGGCGATCATGGCGGTCTGGCAGGCGTGCTCCATGTCGTTTTCCGGCATGGTGTTGCGCATCAGGCCCCAGCGCTGGATGAATTTCATGCGGTTGATGTAGGCGAAAAAATGATGCTCCATAATCGTATCTCCTTGACAGATGATGAAAACGTGATATAATAACTTTCGTGCATCCGCTGGGGGCGCCGGGAAACCGGCTGAGAGAGAACCCTTGGAACCTGTGTAGATCATCCTACCGTAGGGAAGCGGCGCGCGGGCTTGATGGGCCTGCGCTCAACGTTTCCCACATGCGAATCCGCGTGTGGTTTTTTCGTTTTCAGAGGGGTGCCAATTTACTAAAGGAGGCTGTTTTGATGACTGATTGGTTCAATGATCTGTTTTCCAAATTTGCAAAAACCCCTGTGACCATCTGGGTGGCTGTGGCGGCGCTTGTTGCGCTGGGCGCGGCGCTGCTGGCGGCGGGCAAATCCTCCAAAAAGTGGACCGCGAAAATGGTGGCCTATGGGGCGCTGTCCGTGGCCCTGTCCTTCGTGCTGTCCTGCGTGCGGCTGTATCGGATGCCCACCGGCGGCTCCGTCACCCCCGGCTCCATGCTGCCGCTGATGCTGTTTTCCGTTTCCTTCGGCATTGGTCCCGGCGTGCTGGCCGGGCTGGTGTATGGCTTACTGCAATATTTGCAGGGCGGCTGGTGGCTGAACGTATGGCAGTTTATCCTGGATTATCTGCTGGCCTTCGCCGCCCTGGGCCTGGCTGGCATCGCTCATAAAAAGTCCAGCGCCTGGCTGTATCTGGCCATCCCGGTGGCGGCCCTGGGCCGCGCGGTCAGCGCGATTTTGGCGGGCATGATGTGGGTGGCGGATACGCCGGTGGAGGATCTGGTGATCGGCAGCGTTCAGTTCAATTCCCCGCTGCTGTACTCCATTGTGTATAACGGCGCTTACCTGATTCCCGACACCATCATCTGCCTGCTGCTGGCCTTCCTGATCGCCAAGCCGCTGCTGAAGATCATGCAGGGAAAATAAGGCCGGAGGGAAAAGACAGCCGGTATTTTTGAACGGGCGTTGGGCAAGGGGCGGACACGGTTTCAAATCGTGCTGGCTCTTGCCCGGCGCCTTTCTATTTCAGCAATGTGCATAAGAATATGCATATCACGGTTTTCGGGCATAGAGCAGCACCTCCTCCGGCTGGATAGACGCAAGAAAATCTTCCGAAAGCATTTGCGCTGTCAGCACGTCAATTGGCTTATCGAACCGTTCTGCCAAATCAGCGTATAATCCGCCCAAAGAAAGCGAATCCTTTACGCCGCTTCGATCCACCCGAAAATCAATATCGCTTTGCGGCGTCGCTTCTCCGCGAGCGTAGGAGCCAAACAGGTATAAAGCCGCGATACCATATTGCTCTGCTAACGGCGCGGCGATAGCATGGATTTCATCCAATGAGTAGATTTTATCGCTCATGCTGGCCTCCTTATGATTTTATCCCCTCTCCGCGGCGATTTCGGGGCTCTCCTCCAGCACCCGGTACATTTCCGCGGCGTTTTCCTTGCGGACCACCTCTTTCACATCGGTGATTTCATAGCGGCCCACCCGGTTGCCGAAGCGGATTTCCATGATGTCGCCTTCCTTGACCTCGGCCCCGGCCTTGCTGACCTTGCCGTTGATGGTCACCCGGCCGCCGTCGCAGGCTTCCTTCGCCACGGTGCGGCGCTTGATGATCCGGGAAACCTTTAAATACTTATCCAAACGCAAAATTACGATCTCCTTTTTTATGATCCAGGGGACATGCGCGCTTACGCAGACAGAAGAAAAAAAGCGCTTTGGCCTGATCCCCTGAACCTGAAAACTTTGAAT
>CAMOUF010000275.1 GCA_946626395.1 uncultured Clostridia bacterium | reverse complement strand
GAAGAGGGAAAAAGAATGTTTTCCAATATGCTGGAATATCTGGAGCATACCGCCGCCCGGGTGCCGGAGAAGGTCGCTTTTTACGACGGCCAGATCAGCTACACCTTTGCCCAGCTCCATGCCGCCGCCCGGCGGATTGGCAGTTGTTTCCTGGAAACCGTGCCGGAGGAAGGCCCCGTCGCCCTGCTGCTGGATGCTCGCAGCGCCCTAAACGCGCCTGCTGTTTTCGGGGTGCTGTACGCGGGCCGGGCTTACGCGCCGCTGGATATTGCCCAGCCTTCGGAGCGGCTTTTCCTGATTCTGTCCCGCCTGCGTCCCGCCGCCGTGCTGGCCGATGCCAAAGGTATGCAGGCGATAAAAGGCTGGCAGGGGGCGGCTGTCCTTTCCTTGGACCGGGCCGTTCAGACTCCGGAAAACCCGGAAGCGCTTCAGGCGGTTCGTCAAAAAGCCACCGAAAACGACCCTGTGAGCATCCTGTTCACCAGCGGCTCCACCGGCATTCCCAAAGGCTCGGTGCAGACCCATTTCAGCTATCTCCACTGGACGGAAGCCACCATCGAAAAGTACGGGCTCAAGGAGGACGCGGTATTCGCCAATCAATCCCCCTTCTTTTACGCCAACTCCATCCTGGAATTGTTTCCCCCGGTGGCCCTGGGGGCCACGGTGTATCTGCTGCCCGCGGGCGTGCTGGCCTTTCCCAAAAAGCTGATTCAGGCTTTGAACGAGCAGAAAATCACCCTGCTGTGCATGACGCCCAGCAGCTTTATCAGCGTGGCCCACACCGGCGCGCTGACGGCGAATAGTCTTCCGGGCCTCAAATGGGGCATCATGTGCGGGGAGGCCATGCCCTGGCCTCCGCTGAAAACCTGGATGGACGCCGCGCCGAATGCTTCCTGGTGGCATTTTTACGGCTCCACGGAAATGTTCGCCGTGGCGGTGGGGAAGATCGACCGGGCCTATCAGCCCGGCGACCGCCTGCCTGTGGGGAAGCCCTTTGATCAGGTGCGCATCCTGTTTTTGGATGAGGAAAGGAAAGCGGTTCCGGCTGGCCAGCCGGGGGAAATGGCGGTATCCAGCCCGTGGATCGCCGCCGGTTATTATAATGACCCGGAGCGCACCGCAGCCGCGTTTGCTGCTGATCCTTTGAACGAAGGCGGGCAGGAACGGTTTTATTATAGCGGAGACACGGGATACTTGACCGATGACGGTCAATTGATGGTGCTGGGCCGGAAGGACAGGCAGATCAAGCACCGGGGCTACCGCATGGAGCTGGGCGACGTGGACGCCGCCCTGGCCGCCGTGCCCGGATTCCGGGAGGGCTGCGCGCTCTATGATGGGGACAGCGGCCGGGTCTTCTGCTTTTACACCGGCAGCCTGACTGAAAAAGAATTGCTGGGAGAACTGAAAAAACGTTTGCCCCGGTACATGCTTCCCGATGAAATCATCCGTCTGGACGCTATGCCCCATACCGCCACCATGAAAAGAGATGACGGACGCCTGCGGGCGCTGATGAAAAAACGGACGGATAAACCGGAAAAGGAAAGCATATGAAGCGGATTTGGCTTGGTTTCCTTGCGTTTTGCCTCCTTCCGGGCAGGACGCAGGCTGAACCAAAAAAACAGCCCGCTTTCCCTATATGGGGAGGGCGGGCTGCTTTGCTGCGGGATTGATCGGGGTTTTACCAGCACCGCACGGCGTCGGCGTAGAACTGGCTCATTTCTTCTTCTGTGGGGAACACGGCCACATACATCTGGTTGCCCATGGCGCCGGAGAGCGCGTCGGGGATGCGCTCCTGCATCCGCATTTGGCTGGCGTACTTGGCGGCCAATTCCTCGTTGCTCAGCTGGAAGGGCTTGCCGTCCCGGCGGCCCGCGAAGGCGCAGAAGAAGTGTTCGCCCTGGGGCTTGGGGGAGCAGTTGAAGGCGATCATATCCGCCCAGATTTTATACACGTCCGTGCTGTTGGCGTAGTTCATCATGTCGGGAGAGAAGCCGCCGCAGGGGCGCATGTTCACTTCCAGGGCCACCACGTCGCCCTTCTTGCCCATGTACTGGTCTTCCGTGAGGCGGAAGAACTCAAAATGCACAAAGCGGCTCTTGACCCCAAAGCTCTTCACCGCGGCCCGGCCCGCGGCGCGCACGTCCTCGGCCAGGTTCTTCACGATGTAATAGAGGGAATTATCGCTGTTGTTCACAATGTCCATGATGGACATGGGGGTCACGTTGCCGGTTTCAAAGAGGGGATTGCCGTTGCTGTCGATGATGGCGTCGTAGCTGTTCACCTCGGCGGTGACGAATTCTTCCATGATGAACCGGGTGCCCGCGTCCTTTTCGTTGAGGAAGGCCCACAGCTCCCCGTCGTCTTTGAGCTTGTAGGTGTGGCTGGCGCCCACGCCGTTGTCGGGCTTCACGATCACGGGATAGCCCACTTCATTGATGAAGGCCCGGCAGCCCTCGAAATGGTCCACGATGTGGTAGCGGGCGGTGCGGATGCCCGCCTTCTGGTAGTATTCCTTCATGCCGCTCTTGAACTTGATGCGGCCCAGATCCTCCACATGGAAGCCGGAGGGAATGTTGAAGTCGGTGCGCAGCATGGCGTCCCGCTCCAGCCAGTATTCATTGTTGCTTTCCACCCAGTCCACCCGGCCGTACTTGTGGATAAAGTACGCCA
Source organism: uncultured Clostridia bacterium (assembly GCA_946626395.1). GTDB lineage: Bacteria > Bacillota > Clostridia > Christensenellales > Aristaeellaceae > RUG563. The sequence goes on along the minus strand of CAMOUF010000275.1, from coordinate 4,322 downwards.
CGGCCCGGTATACCTCGTCGTAGTTTTCCAGGGAGGTGACCTTGTAGTATTCGTTCAGGCTGTCCCGCAGCTCCTGGGCCATTTCCTCATAGGGCTGGTCGCCCACGCCCAGCACCCGCAGGCCGTTGTTTTTCAGCTCCCGGCAGAATTTCCAGTAATTCGTGGGAAAGTTGGGAGAGATAAAGACAAAGTTTTGCATGAATAACATTCCTTTCGCTTTTTAGCTTATGTTGTGAGAAAAGTTCCAAGTCAGTCATTCATGAAAGAATGAAGAACAAAAGCTTGGAACTTGGAACTTAGGTAAATACTGATCAATTCAAAATGATTCATATTTATACGGCTGTTGGAAGAATAACAGGTAGGGGCGGATCATATCCGCCCGTACGAGATAATCATTCCTTGTGTAGGATTTTCCAACATTCGTAATGCCAGCTTTTTCGGGCGGATGATATCCGCCCCTACCCTTTGCCCATTCCTTACAGTGTATTTTTATGAACTATTTTGAATTGATCAGCAGTTGCTTGGAACTATTCCAGCAGATGCGGCACATGATATTTGACCTGCTCATACCACCAGTCCCAATCGTGCTTCACATCATGGCCCCAGATATCGAACCATACGCCGATGCCCTTCTGTTCGCAGATGGACTTGAGCTGGAAGGTGGTTTCGGGGATTTCCCAGGGCCCCTGGCCCACCACGATGATGCCCCGGTTGTTGTTGTAGCGCTGGATGAAGGGGTGATCGCTGGGCAGCCCGCCCATGTAGTCCACGGGGCTGTTGAGATACACCCGCTCGTCCATATAATCCCCCCAGCCGTAGGAGGCGGTGTAAATGCCGCTCAGAGCCAGCAGCCCGTCGAACAGATCGGGCCGGCGGAAAAACAGGTTCACCGCGTGGGTGGCCCCCAGGGAGCAGCCGAAGGCGATGATGCCGGGATTGCCGTCCCAGCCGTTGCGCTGCCGGGCCATGTCCTGGATGAAGGGGGCGATCTCGTCAAAGATAAAGCTCATCCAGCGCTCGTGCATCCAGGCCCGGTGGCCGGGGTCGCCCCAGGTGTCGCTCCAGGTTTCCTGGTCGATGGTGTCGATGGCGAACACCATCACCTGGCCCGCGTCGATCCAGGGCTGCCACACATCGGCCATGTGATAATTCTCAAAATCGTAGAACCGTCCGTTCTGGCAGGGGATAAACAGCACGGGCCGCCCCGCGTGGCCCCATACCTTCAGCTCCATTTCCCTGTCCAGGGCGGGGCTGTACTCCTTGAAATACTGGGTTTCCATGGCTTTCAATCACTCCCTGTCGTAAAACAATACCGGCATGAAGAAGGGAATCTGCTCCTGCCAGCATTCCTCGCAATGGTCGCCGTTGGGGATGATCCGGCTGGTGACGAACACGCCCTTTTCGCTCAGGGCCTGGGCGGTGCGGTTGAAATGGCGCAGCACCCCGGGCTGATCCTCCATTTCCCGGGAGCCGTAGTCCATATACACCACGGTGCCGGGGGTCAGCTCTTTTTCCTGAATCAGGGGCACCAGACGGCCCTTGATCAAATCCACCGAGGGGGACAGCGCCGCCGCCCGGCTGAACACATGGTTGTAGGCCGTCACCGCGTACAGGCTCATCAGCCCGCCCATGCTGCTGCCGCAGATCCAGGTATATTCCCATTCCGGCAGGGTGGGGTAGCAGCTGTCGATGAGGGGCTTTAGGGTGCCCGTCAGCCAGTCCATGAACAGCTTGCCCCGGCCCGTCACATGGCCGAACACCGGGTCCCGGAAGGTGAAGGGGGAATACTCGCTGAGCCGGGCGTTGGGGGGCCGATGGTCGCACTCCACGGCCACCACGATCAGGGGCGTTTCCGTTTCATCCAGATAGTCTCCCATGCCCCAGCTCTTTCCATACGTGGCGTCTTCGTCGAAAAATACGTTGTGCCCGTCGAACATGTACAGCACCGGAAACCGGGCGTCGGGATCCTCCCGGGCGGCCTGGGGCAAATAGACGTACACCGCGCGCTTGCTCCTTTTTCCGGAAATGGGCGTCACGGGGATGCCCCATTTTTCAATCATCCAATAACAATCCTTCCCGCACAGCAAAACCCGCTGGTGCCAACCATTAGTTTACCACACCCAGGGAATGGAAACAAGGCCGCGGACCGTCGTTCCTGCATTTTTTGCGTTTTTTGTTATCCGCTTTGCTGTCAAACTTCCGACTTTGAAAATTGAGCGCTTGTCTCAATTTTGAAAAAATGCTTAACAAATCCGCAATCCTATGGTATACTAAAAATGATATCTCATTTTCTATGCTTACATGAGGAGGAAACGGCTGGATGGATTCTTACAAGCTGCTCATAACGGGTGGAATACCGCTGGTGGGAGAAACCTACGTATCCGGCGGAAAGAATACGTCCGTTGCGGTCATTGCCGCCACGCTTCTCTCCGATGATCCCTGTACCCTGGAAAACCTGCCTGATATTGAGGACGTGCACGTCCTGATTGACATTCTCACGGACCTGGGGGCCCAGGTGGACTATCAGCCCGCCATCCGCCGCATGACGGTGGACTCCCGGAATGTGAATTCCTGCGTGGTGCCCTATCGCCAGAGCCAGCGGATGCGGGCCAGCTATTATATGCTGGGCGCGCTGCTGGGCCGCTTCGGCCAGGCGGAGGTGGGCTATCCCGGCGGGTGCTCCATCGGGGCCCGGCCGGTGGATCAGCATTTAAAAGCCTTCCGGGCCATGGGCGCTGAGGTTCGGGAGCGGGGGGCCAAGATTACCGCCAAGGGCAAAATGGTGGGCTGCCCCGTGGTGTTTGACCGCATCACCGTGGGCGGCACCATCAACGCCATGCTGGCCGCCGCCAAGGCGGAGGGAAACACCACCCTCTACAACGCCGCCCGGGAGCCCCACGTGGTGGACCTGGCCAACTTTTTAAACTCCATGGGCTGCCGGGTGAAGGGCGCGGGCACAGACACCATCCGCATCACCGGCACGAAAAAGCTCCACGGCAGCACCTATACCGTGATCCCGGACCAGATCGAAACGGGCACGCTGATGATCGCCGCCGCCGCCACAAGGGGCGACGTGGTGATCCGGGGCTGCATCCCCACCCATATGGAATCCCTGACGGCCAAGCTGCTGGAAATGGGCGTGGCGGTCAGCGATATGGACGACGCCATCCGGGTGCGCACCGTGCGGGGCCACCGGGCGGTGAACATCAAAACCCAGGAATATCCCGGTTTCCCCACGGACCTGCAGCAGCCCATGAGCGCCATGCTCACCCGGGCCAGCGGAGACAGCGTGGTGATCGAAACCATTTTTGAATCCCGGTTCAAGCACTTGATGGAAATGCGCCGCATGGGCGCCCAGGTGCAGATTCTGGATCAAACCGCCATCATTCAGGGCGTGGGCGAACTCTACGGCGCGCCCGTCACCGCCACCGACCTGCGGGCCGGGGCCGCGCTGGTGATTGCCGGGCTGATGGCCAACGGCACGACGGAAATTTACGAACCCGGTTATATCGAACGGGGTTATGAGCATATCGAAGAAAAGCTGCGGGCGTTAGGCGCGGATATCCGCCGGGAGCCGCTGGAAGAAACGTGATTCTCTGGCGGCTTTTTTGCCGTGTCTGACCGCCGCGTTTTTTATCCCATATGCCTCCCGCGGAGGCGGCTGCTTTGGCCGCTTTGGCCCTTCGGGGCGCTACGGAAGGGAATGAATATATTTGGATTCCTTTGATTTATTGGAGCTTCCCCGGGACGCCTCCCAGGAGGAAGTGCGCAGGGCGTATCATCAAAAGGTGAAAAGCTGCCACCCGGATCAGTTTATCGACCGGCAGGCCCAGCAGCAGGCCCAGGAACAATTGATCCAGCTGAACCTGGCCTATGAGGAAGCGCTGCGCTGGGCCGCGGGCCGCCATGAAAACGGCCCCGTCAGCGGCCTGAGCGGCGACGACGCCAAGCAATTGGCCATCCGCCTGATGGAGCAGCAGCGCTATGACAGCGCCCTGCTGCAATTGAGCCATGCGGAAATCCGGGACGACGAATGGTACTATATCCACGGAATGCTTTTGATGCGCATGCACCAGTACGGCACCGCCCACCAATCCTTCCGGGAGGCCGTGCGCATGCAGCCCCAGAACCGGGCCTACCGCCAGGGCGCCCTGGACGCCGCCCTGGCCGTGAAAAAGCACCAGAAGCTGCGCTATCGGGTGGCGGACTGGGCCGGGGCCTTTTTCCATCGGCATCAGGGGCGGGGGAAAAGATGGTAATATTACAAGTGAGGAGTTATAACAGTTAGGAGTGAGGAGTTAGGAGTGAGGAGTTGAAAATTG